>JANLSL010000607.1:0-21836 GCA_031362385.1 Alphaproteobacteria bacterium
GCGATCTTGGTGGTGTCAGCCGCTGACGGTCCGATGCCCCAAACCCGCGAACACATCCTGTTGGCCCGCCAGGTCGGCGTGCCTTCGATTGTCGTGTTCTTGAACAAAGTCGACCAAGTTGATGACCCCGAGTTGTTGGAACTGGTCGAGTTGGAAGTTCGCGAATTGCTGACCAAGTACGAATTCCCCGGCGACAAGATTCCAATTGTAAAGGGCTCGGCTTTGGCCGCTCTTGAAAACAAAGACCCAAAAATCGGACACGATGCGATTTTGGAACTGATGAAGGCCGTGGACAGCTACATTCCGCAGCCCGCACGCGCCAAGGACAAGCCGTTCTTGATGCCGATCGAAGACGTGTTCTCAATCTCTGGTCGTGGCACGGTTGTCACCGGCCGTGTTGAGCGTGGAATTGTGAAGGTCGGCGAAGAAATTGAGATCGTCGGTTTGAAGCCCACCACTAAAACAGTCGTTACCGGCGTTGAAATGTTCCGCAAGTTGCTCGATCAGGGCGAAGCGGGCGACAACATCGGCGCATTGCTGCGTGGTACGAAACGTGAAGACGTCGAGCGCGGCCAAGTGTTGGCTGCTCCTGGCTCGATCACTCCGCACACGAAGTTCAAGGCACAATGCTACATTTTGTCGAAAGACGAAGGTGGCCGCCATACTCCGTTTTTCTCGAACTATCGCCCTCAGTTTTACTTCCGCACCACCGATGTCACGGGCACGATTGAGCTGCCTGCTGGTACCGAAATGGTGATGCCTGGCGATAACATCGCCATGGATGTGAACCTGATTGCGCCAATTGCGATGGACGAAGGTTTGCGTTTCGCCATCCGTGAGGGCGGGCGCACCGTTGGTTCGGGCGTCGTCGCTTCGATTATTGAGTAAGGTGATAAGACGGCATCCTCGCAAATCCGCAAGGATGCCGTCACGTTTCTAAAGATCCGAGTCATTGAAAAAGCCCGCTGGAAGTAACGCCATGATCGACAATCAAAATATCCGAATCCGCCTCAAGGCGTTCGACCATCGCGTGCTCGATCAATCCACGAAGGAGATCGTCAGCACCGCGAAGCGTACCGGTGCACAAGTGCGGGGGCCAATTCCGCTGCCGACCCGGATTGAGAAGTTTACGGTTAACCGTTCGCCGCACGTCGATAAGAAGTCGCGCGAACAATTTGAAATTCGTACCCATCGCCGTTTGTTGGATATCGTTGATCCGACCCCGCAGACTGTTGATGCGTTGATGAAACTCGACCTCGCCGCCGGCGTAGATGTCGAGATTAAGCTTTAAGGTGGTCCAGATGCGCACGGGTCTCGTCGCAAAGAAGGTGGGTATGACCCGCCTGTTCAATACAGAGGGCAACGAAGTGCCCGTCACGGTGCTTGACGTGAACGGCGTACAAGTTGTTGCTCAACGCACGACTGAAAAGGATGGCTATACGGCCGTTCAACTCGGTATCGGCGTTCGCAAGGCTTCGCGGGTGAGCAAGCCATTGCGTGGTCAATATGCGAAGGCCAAAATTGAGCCGAAGCAAAAATTGGCCGAGTTCCGCGTTGACGCGAAGAACATGGTCGACGTTGGCGCTGAATTAGCTGCCTCGCATTTTGTACCTGGTCAGTTTGTCGACGTCACAGGCACGACTTTAGGTAAAGGTTTTGCCGGCGCTATGAAGCGCTGGAACTTCGCAGGCCTTGAGGCCAGCCACGGCGTGTCGGTCGCGCACCGTTCGCACGGTTCAACCGGTCAACGCCAAGACCCAGGTAAAGTGTTCAAAGGCAAGAAGATGGCCGGTCACTTGGGCGTCGAAAAAGTGACGGTTCAGAACCTGAAAGTTGTCTCGGTCGACGACGACAAGGGTTTTGTGTTTTTGCAAGGCGCCATTCCCGGCTTTGAAGGCGGCTATGTGCTGGTTTCAGATTCCGTGAAGAAGAAGCTGCCTAAAGAGTTGCCGTTGCCTGCAGGCTTGAAGGCCGCAGCATCGACTGAGAAGAAGGACTAACGCGCCATGAAGTGTGACGTCATCACGCTCGAAAAGAAGAGCGCAGGCTCGATCGATCTGCCCGACGCGTTGTTCGGCGCGGAAGTTCGTAAGGATATTTTGCACCGCGTCGTGCGTTGGCAGTTGGCCAAACGCCGCGCTGGTACGCATAAGACCAAAACCCAAAGCGAAATCAGCGGCACCACAAAGAAGCCGTTCGCCCAAAAAGGTGGTGGCCGTGCTCGTCAAGGCTCGTTGCGTTCGCCGCAGTTCCGTGGTGGCGCGACCATCTTCGGACCAGTCGTGCGCAGCCATGCGCATTCATTGCCAAAGGCGATCCGTCGCTTGGGTCTGATGTCGGCGCTGTCATCCAAAGCCAAAGACGGCAAGTTAATCGTGCTCGACGAAGCCAAGCTGCCAAAAGCCAAGACCAAAACTCTGGTTGGCAGCTTCAAGAAGTTGGGCTGGACCTCGGTTCTGATCATCGATGGTGCTCAAATCGATGATGGTTTTGCCCGCGCTGCACGCAACATCAAAGGTATTGATGTGCTGCCCAGCCAAGGTGCCAACGTTTACGACATTCTTCGCCGCGATACCTTGGTGCTGACCAAGGCCGCGATCGAGAAGCTGCAGGAACGCCTGTCATGAGAAAGAGAATTAAGAATCCCGTATATCCTAAAGACGGCCCAATTGATCCGTCACTTTATGATGTGCTCAGCGCCCCCATGATCACCGAAAAGGCGACCATGGCTTCGCAGCACAACCAAGTGATGTTTCGCGTGCCGCTGACGGCCACGAAGCCTTTGATCAAGCGCGCGGTTGAAGCGTTGTTCAAGGTCGATGTGAAGGCCGTGAACACACTGATTACCAAAGGCAAGGTCAAGCGCTTCCGCGGCCTGCCGGGTCGTCGCAGCGATGTGAAGAAAGCGATTGTGACATTGGCCGAGGGCCAGTCGATCGACGTGACAACGGGACTCTAAGCCATGGCATTGCGTTCTTATAAACCGATTACGCCGTCACTGCGCGGTACGGTGCTCGTCGATAAAAGCGAGCTTTACAAAGGTAAATCAGTGAAGTCGCTGACCGAGGGGCAATCCTCGACCGGTGGGCGCAATAATTCTGGACGTGTGACATCGCGCTTCCGTGGCGGTGGTCACAAGCATAAGTACCGCGTCATCGATTTTAAACGCGCCAAGCGCGGCGTTCCGGCGACGGTTGAGCGCCTTGAGTACGACCCTAACCGCACGGCTTTTATTGCCTTGCTCAAATACGAAGATGGTGAACAGGCCTACATCATTGCGCCGCAGCGTTTGAAAGCGGGCGACAAAGTGATTGCCGATGATCAGGTTGATATTAAGCCTGGCAATGCCATGCCGTTGAAGAACATGCCGGTCGGCACAATTGTTCATAATATCGAAGTGAAGTTGGGCCGTGGCGGTCAGATTTCACGCTCAGCCGGTTGCTATGCGCAGTTGGTGGGTAAAGACTCAGGCAATGCGCAGCTGCGCTTGTCGTCGGGTGAAGTTCGCATCGTTCGTGCTGAATGCACGGCAACGGTTGGCGCGGTGTCGAACCCCGACAATCAGAACATTAGCTTTGGTAAAGCTGGCCGTATGCGCTGGCTGGGCTTTAGGCCTCATAACCGCGGCGTTTCAATGAACCCCGTCGATCACCCACTTGGTGGTGGCGAAGGCAAATCCTCTGGTGGTCGTCATCCGGTGACGCCATGGGGCAAGCCAACTAAGGGCAAGCGCACCCGTAATAACAAGCGTACGCAGCGGCTGATTGTTCGTAGCCGTCATGCGGCCAACAAAGCGTAAGGGACGGAGGACTTAAGTGGCACGTTCAGTTTGGAAAGGCCCGTTCGTCGACGGTTATCTGCTCAAGAAGGCAGAAACTGTGCGCGGCAAGGGTCGCAATGAAGTGATTAAGATTTGGTCGCGTCGGTCGACCATTCTGCCGCAGTTCGTCGGTCTGACGTTCGGTGTGCACAACGGTCATAAGCACATGCCTGTGCTGGTGACCGAGAACATGATTGGTCACAAATTTGGTGAGTTCTCACCAACGCGTACCTTCCATGGCCACACGGCTGCGAGCGGTGACAAGAAGGCGACTGTTGCGCCGGCTCCAGCCCCAAAGAAGAGCTAGCGCCATGAGCAAGAAAGCAAAACCTCGCAGAGTTGGAGATACGGAAGCCCGCGCCTTTGGTCGCTCGATCCGTACCAGCCCGCGCAAACTCAACCTGGTTGCCGAAAGCATTCGCGGTAAGTCAGCTGATAAGGCTTTGGCCGAACTCGAATTCTCACCACGTCGTATCTCGCGCGTGGTCAAGGCTGTGTTGGAATCTGCAATTGCCAACGCTGAAAATAATCATCAGCTCGACGTTGACCAATTGGTCGTTTCGGAAGCTTTTGTCGGCAAGTCGTTGGTGATGAAGCGCTTTAGCCCGCGTGCCCGTGGCCGCGTCGGTAAGATCGTGAAGCCCTTCAGCAACTTGACCATCGTTGTGCGCGAGAAGAGCGAGACTGAATCCAAGGAGCGTGCGTAATGGGTCAAAAAGTAAACCCGATTGGCTTGCGCCTCGGCATCAACCGGACCTGGGATTCCCGTTGGTACGCTGCGCGTAACGACTACTCCAGAATGCTGCACGAAGATCTCAAGATCCGCGATTTTCTGCGTGAGAAACTGGCCCAAGCCGGTGTTTCGCGCATTGTGATTGAGCGCCCTGCCAAAAAGGCCCGCGTGACCATTCACACCGCCCGTCCAGGCGTGGTGATCGGGAAAAAGGGCGCGGATATCGAAGTGATTCGCAAAGAACTGCAAAAGATGACGGGCAACGAAGTCAGCCTGAACATCACCGAAATTCGCAAGCCAGAAATCGACGCGCAGTTGGTTGCTGAAAATATTGCCCAGCAGCTCGAGCGCCGTGTGGCGTTCCGCCGCGCCATGAAGCGCGCAGTGCAATCTGCTATGCGCCTGGGCGCAGAAGGTATTCGTATTAACTGCTCGGGTCGTTTGGGCGGGGCTGAAATCGCGCGCATCGAATGGTACCGCGAAGGCCGTGTGCCGTTGCATACACTTCGCGCTGACATCGACTACGGCGAAGGCACTGCCTTCACCACCTACGGCACCTGCGGCGTTAAAGTCTGGGTGTTCAAGGGCGAAGTCATGGAACACGACCCGATGGCTCAAGATAAACGTATGGCCGAAAACAGCTCACCGGCCAGGACATAAAATAGGCCACGACATAAATTTAGGAACGTATCTGGTGGTCAGGCCCACCGAGACGATGAGTAAAGATCATGCAATCACCGAAACGTACAAAATACCGCAAGGCCTTTAAGGGCCGGATCAAGGGCAACGCCAAAGGCGGCTCGACATTGAATTTCGGAACTTATGGCCTGAAGGCGATGGAACCTGAGCGCATGACGGCGCGCCAAATTGAAGCCGCACGTCGTGCGTTAACGCGTGCTTTGAAGCGTCAGGGGCGCGTCTGGATTCGCGTATTCCCCGATGTGCCGGTGTCAACCAAGCCAGCCGAAGTGCGCATGGGTTCTGGCAAAGGAACGCCTGAGTATTGGGTGTGCCGCGTAAAGCCAGGCCGGATGCTGTTCGAAGTGGACGGTGTATCTGAAGCGATTGCGCGCGAAGGTTTCGCGCTGGCAGCTGCCAAGCTGTCGATTAAAACGAAAGTTGTCGCCCGTATCGGCGGCTAAAGAGACCAAGACAGGACGATCACGATGGCCAAAGCGACTGATATCAGAGCCAAGACAGACGACGAGCTCGCAGCCCGTGTGGCTGAACTGAAGAAATCGCAATTCAACATGCGGTTTCAGAAGGCGTCGGGGCAGCTGACCAACACCGCCCAGGTCAACGAGGCGCGTAAGGAAATTGCGCAAGTGCAGACAGTGCAGGGCGAACGCCGCCGTGCTGCGTCTAAATAGTGCGCGAGTGAAAGGGTAAGTTATGCCGAAACGTATTCTTCAGGGTGTCGTCGTCAGCGATAAGCAGGATAAAACTGTTGTCGTGCGCGTTGAACGCCGCATCATGCATCCGATCTATAAAAAGTTTATTCGCCGCAGCAAGAAGTATGCGGCTCATGACCCCGCCAATGCCGGCAAAATCGGTGACGTTGTTCGCATTCGCGAATGCCGCCCGGTCTCGAAGTCGAAGCGGTGGGAGTTGGTTGAGGAGCAGGCGAAATAGCGCCCGGTTCGGCGTGACCTCCCTCAACGAAGGATCCAAACATGATTCAGCAACAATCTAATCTCGAAGTAGCCGACAACTCAGGTGCCAAGCGCGTGATGTGCATTAAGGTGCTCGGTGGCTCAAAGCGTAAATATGCCTCTGTCGGCGATATTATTGTCGTGTCGGTTAAAGACGCCATCCCCCGTGGCCGCGTGAAAAAGGGCGACGTGCATCGCGCCGTGATCGTGCGTACCGCTTTCCCATTGCGCCGTGCAGATGGCACCACCATCCGCTTTGACCGCAATGCTGCCGTCTTGATCAGCAAGCAGGATGAGCCCATCGGAACCCGCATTTTCGGACCGGTGACTCGTGAGCTGCGCGGCAAAAACTTTATGAAAATCATCTCTTTGGCCCCAGAGGTGTTGTAATGGCCAAGCTCAAAATCAAAAAAGGCGACAAGGTCGTTGTGCTGGCTGGCCGCGATAAAGGCAAAACCGGCGAAGTACTGAAGGCGTTCCCGCGCGATAACAAGCTCATCGTGCAGGGCGTCAACATGATCAAGCGCCACACCAAGCCATCGACCACCCAACAAGGTGGCATCGTGGAGCGCGAAGCAAAGATTCATGTTTCAAACGTTGCCCATGCCGACCCGAAAACCAGCAAGCCGACGCGTATCGGCTACAAGAATCTCGAAGACGGCACCAAGGTCCGCTTTGCTCGGCGGTCCGGTGAAGTCATCGATTAGATCAAGGACGAACGACAATGTCGCGTTTGCGTGAACACTACGAAAAGACCGTCAAATCCAACTTGGTGACCAAGTTTGGGTACAAGAACATCATGGCTGTGCCGAAGTTGACGAAGATCGTCATCAACATGGGCGTCGGCGAAGCGTCGCAAGATCGTAAAAAGATTGAAGGCGCAGTCGACAACTTGACGGCCATCGCCGGTCAGAAGCCGATTATTACGCGCTCCAGCAAAGCCATCGCAAACTTCAAGTTGCGCGAAGGCCAGCCCGTGGGCTGCACCGTTACGCTGCGCAAAGAGCGCATGTACGAATTCCTCGACCGTTTGGTTAACGTCGCTTTGCCACGCGTGCGCGACTTCCGCGGTTTGCCGCACAAGTCATTCGATGGCTCGGGAAATTATAATATCGGCCTTAAAGAACAAATCGTGTTCCCTGAAATCAACTACGACAAGATCGACAAGGTTCGGGGCATGAACATTACCATCTGCACAACGGCAAAGACTGACGCAGAAGCTTTTGCGCTTCTCGAAGGTTTCGACATGCCGTTCCAGAAGAATTAAGCGGAGCTTATTCAATGGCGAAAACAAGCACAGTCGAGCGCAATAAGAAGCGCGTGCGAATGACAAAGCAGTTCTCTGCACGCCGTGCAAAACTGAAGGCGGTCATTATGGACCGTGATTCCTCGGCCGAAGATCGGTTCGAAGCGGTCGTGAAGCTGGCGCAGTTGCCGCGCAATAGCTCACCGATCCGTCGTCAAAATCGTTGTGAACTCACCGGGCGTCCACGCGCGGTGTACCGTAAATTTAAGATGGCTCGTAACAAGCTGCGGGAATTGGCCAATAAGGGCCAGATCCCCGGCATGGTTAAGTCGAGCTGGTAGGGAGGACCGAAAGTGAGTCTATCCGATCCGATCGGCGATTTGTTGACCCGTATCCGTAACGGTCAGCAAGCCGGCAAGTCTAGTGTGATGGCTCCAGCCTCCAAGGCGCGCGAGAACGTTTTGCGCGTATTGGAACGTGAAGGCTATATCCGTGGTTTTGAGCGCTCACATCAGCGCGAAGGCGTGGACGAAATCAAAATTGAACTTAAGTACAACGAAGGCGAGCCTGTGATCAGTCAGATCATGCGCGTGTCAACGCCGGGTCGGCGCGTGTACGCGAAGATCAAAGATTTGCCAAAAGTCTACAATGGTCTTGGGATTTCGATTTTGTCGACACCACGTGGCGTGATGTCCGATAGCGAAGCCCGCCAGGCCAATGTTGGCGGCGAAATTCTCTGCCAGGTATTCTAGGAACGAAGGGTGCGCCCGAAGCTGGTTCGCCAGCCCGGGAGCGAGGAACACGAATATGTCGCGCGTAGGTAAAAATCCTGTTGTGATCCCGACCGGCGTTACGGTGACGCTGACGGGCCATGTTTTGGCCATTAAGGGCAAGCTGGGCGAGTTGAAGCTTAATATAACTCCTGAAGTCACCACTGAGGTGAAGGACGGCAAGGTGTGGGTGAAAAACGTCGACGCCAGCAAGCGCTCACGCATGCAGTGGGGAACCACGCGCGCGTTGGTTAGCAATATGGTCCGTGGCGTCAGCCAGGGTTACAAAAAAGTTTTGGACATCAACGGCGTTGGCTTGAAAGCACAAGCTCAGGGTAAAAAACTCAATCTGAACTTGGGTTTTTCACACGACGTGGTTTACGCAGTGCCCGATGGCATCGAAATTAAGACACCAACCGCGACCCAAATCGAAATCTCTGGCGCTGATCGCCAGCGCGTTGGTCAGGTTGCCGCAGAAATTCGCGGTCACAAGCGCCCCGAGCCCTATAAGGGCAAGGGTATTAAGTACAGCACTGAGACTGTTCGCCGCAAAGAAGGCAAGAAGAAGTAATCGGGCATCGTTGCCCAAGGACAAGAGATCATGACCGGTAAATCATCTAATTTTTCGCGGCGCGAAGCTCGCAACCGCTTCAAGCTGAAGAAGAACGCCAAGGGCCAAGCGCGCCTGTCGGTGTTTCGCTCAGGGCGCCATATTTATGCGCAGATCATTCACGATGTTGATGGCAAGACGCTTGCTGCAGCCTCGTCGATTGAGACCGATGTGTTGGCGCAAGTCAAAAAAGGCACCGGCAAAAGCGCTGCCTCAGCTGTTGGCAAAGTGTTGGCCGACCGCGCGGTGAAAGCTGGCGTGAAAGTAGTTGTGTTTGATCGCGGTGGTTACATCTATCACGGCCGAATCAAGGCCTTGGCGGACGCCGCGCGTGAAGCTGGCCTAACGTTCTAACGCTATCGTTCTAATTGAGAGACTGAGACGTAAAAGGATTATTCGGATGGCACGTGCACCTCAAGGCGCGGAAAAACCTGAACACGGCGGACGCGGTGAACGCGGCGGTCGTGATCGTGATCGCGGTGGCCGCGACCGTGGCGGGCGCGAACGCGAGAAGGGCGAAGACGACCTGATTGATAAGCTCGTTCACATCAACCGGGTTGCCAAAGTGGTGAAGGGCGGACGCCGTTTCGCATTCGCAGCACTCGTTGTTGTTGGTGATGGCAAGGGCCGCGTTGGTTATGGTTCCGGCAAGGCACGCGAAGTACCTGAAGCCATCCGCAAGGCGACTGATCAAGCTAAACGTAACATGATCCGTATTCCGTTGCGCGAAGGCCGTACCCTGCATCACGATCTGCGCGGTCGTTTCGGCGCTGGTAAAGTCATTATGCGCTCAGCGCCTGCAGGAACTGGCATCATTGCTGGTGGCCCGATGCGCGCTGTGTTCGAAACCATGGGTGTTCAAGACATCGTGGCTAAAAGCGTTGGCAGCAACAATCCGCACAACATGGTTAAGGCAACTTTTGCAGCCTTGCAGTTGATGAGTTCGCCACGCGTTATCGCCGCCAAGCGTGGCAAAAAGGTAGCTGACATCATTGGCCGTCGTGAAGATGCGGCCAAGGAAGCAAAGGAGGCCTAAGTCATGGCGACAAAGAAAACCAATAAAACAGTGACTGTGCGCCAAGTTCATAGCGGCGCAGGGCGTTACAAAAATCAGCGCGGCACTTTGGTGGGTCTGGGCCTCAACAAAATTGGCCGGATCAATACCTTGGAAGACACCGAGGCTGTGCGCGGCATGATTAATCGGGTCAAGCATCTGGTTGAGGTCGTTCAGGACGCCTAGATAATAGGTCACGACGAAACATAAGATTGAGAGAGCGGCCAGATATGATGGGCCGTTCATAACAGGGACATGACGGCGATGAAGTTGAACCAATTAAGAGACCGCCCAGGCGCGACCCGCGCTCCGAAACTACTCGGACGCGGTATTGGATCGGGTTTGGGGAAAACCTCAGGTCGCGGCGTGAAGGGTCAGAAGGCGCGTACTGGCGTCTCGATCAACGGCTTTGAAGGCGGCCAAATGCCGATGTATCGCCGCATCCCGAAGCGCGGATTTACCTCGCTTGCGCGCAAAGATTATTCTGTCGTTAACGTTGGCCGTATTCAAGCCGCCATCGATGCTGGCGCACTCAAAGGCTCCAAGATTAACGCTGAAACATTGATGAGCGCAGGCCTTGTGCGCCGCGCACTTGATGGCGTGCGTTTGTTGGGCACGGGCGAACTCAAAGCTAAGTTGGCGTTTGAAGTTGACGGCGCAACCAAGTCAGCCGTGGCCGCAGTCGAAAAAGCTGGCGGCAGCGTTACCATTATTCCGGCGCGCCTTCCGCAGCCGGGCCCGAAGGAGCGCAAGAAAAAAGCAGCGAAGTAATCGCAGCTTTAATCGCGCGTTCCCGAACCGAAAAGAGCACCATCGATGGCTTCAGCCGCCGATAACATTGCAGCCAATATCAACCTCGGCGTCTTCTCGAAGGCCGAGGAGTTGAAAAAGCGCCTATGGTTCGTCATGGGCGCGCTGATTGTCTATCGTATGGGTACGTTTATCACGCTGCCAGGCATCGACCCGTTGGTGATGGCCGATATCATCAAAACCCAAAGCCGCGGTGTGCTTGGTCTGTTCGACGTGTTCGCAGGCGGCGCTTTGTCGCGCATGAGCATCTTTGCGCTCAACATCATGCCTTACATCTCGGCATCGATCATCATTCAGTTGATGTCCTCGGTCAGCCCCCAGATGGAGCAGATGAAGAAAGAGGGCGTGACGGGGCGTATTCGCCTTAATCAATATACGCGTTGGCTTACGGTCATCATCACTGCATTGCAGGCCTTTGGCATTGCCTCCGGGCTCGAGAGCGCCACGGGTGCCAACGGGGCGCCAGCCGTCTTAAATCCGGGGCTGTTCTTTAAGTTCACCACTGTTGTGACACTGGTGGGTGGCACGATGTTCCTGATGTGGCTGGGCGAGCAAATGACCGAGCGCGGTATCGGGCAGGGTGTCTCGCTATTGATTTTTGCAGGCATTGTTGCCGGACTGCCTGGCGCATTGGCCAATACCTTGGAATTGGGTCGCACTGGCGCGTTGTCGCCATTCATTATCGTGCTCCTTGGCGTTGGCGCGGTCGTGACCATCGCCGTCATCATCTTTATCGAGTTGGGGCAGCGTCGCATTCTGGTGCAGTACCCCAAGCGCCAAGTCGGTGCCCGTGTTATGGGCGGCGAAAGTTCGCACCTCCCACTCAAAGTAAATACCTCAGGCGTGATCCCACCAATTTTTGCCAGCTCTTTGCTTTTGCTGCCGCTCACGGTTGCGGGCTTCCAGGGCGCTGGTGGCGCTGCCGATGGTGGCATTTTGAATACGATGGGCGCGCTGCTCGGACGTGGTCAGCCGCTCTACCTGATTTTGTATTCGGTCATGATCGTCTTCTTTGCGTTCTTTTATACAGCGGTGGTTTTCAACCCAGCTGAGACGGCCGAGAATTTACGTAAGTACGGTGGCTTCGTGCCCGGTATTCGCCCCGGCAAGAACACAGCTGAATATCTCGACTACGTGCTCACCCGGCTGACGGTTGTTGGCGGTGCCTATTTGATTGTGGTGTGTTTAATTCCTGAATTCCTGATCTCTCGTCTTAGTGTCCCCTTCTATTTCGGTGGAACCAGCTTGATGATCGTCGTCAACGTGACGATTACCACAATGCAGCAAATACAAGCTCACTTGTTGGCGCACCAATATGAAGGCCTTTTGAAGAAGGCTCGACTGAAGGGCAAGCGGTAATGGCGGGTAAGCGCCTTATCTTGATGGGCCCTCCGGGTGGCGGAAAGGGAACGCAAGCTAAGCGCGTACAAGAGCGCTACAAGCTGGTTCAACTTTCGACGGGCGATATGTTGCGTGCGGCGATTGCGGCTGGGACACCAATCGGGGTTCAAGCCAAGAGTGTGATGGATGCGGGTAAGTTGGTATCGGACGAGTTGCTGATCTCGATGATTGATTCGCGGCTAGATCAGCCAGATTGCGCAAACGGGTTTGTTTTGGATGGTTTTCCACGAACAATTCCGCAAGCTGAGGCCCTTGAGCAGCTGTTGGCCAAAAAGGGCTTAAAGCTAGATGCGGCGATTGAGGTTCGGGTACCCGATGAGAGGTTACTAGAGCGCCTGACTGGCCGCTTTACGTGTTCGAAATGTGGAGAAGGTTACCACGATAAGTTTAAGCTGCCAAAAAAGGCTGAGGTTTGTGACGTTTGCGGCGGGACAACATTCTCGCGCCGGTCGGATGATAAGGCCGAAACCGTTAAGACCCGCCTCAAGGCATACCACGAACAGACGGCTCCCCTTTTGCCGTTTTACGAGCGCAAAGGGGTGCTGAAAGTAGTCGACGGCGACCGGGACATGGGCCAAGTTGCCGCTGATTTAGAACGTATTTTAGGACTGTGAGCGTCGATTGACTCAAGGGGCTAAGTGCCTATAATGGCAAGCCTTTTTGAGACTGTATGGCGCTCACCAAACATTTGAACGAATGAAGGAGTACGGGCCTTGGCACGTATCGCTGGCGTTAACTTAGCGACGAATAAGCGGGTGGTGATTGCGCTGCGCTATATTTACGGAATTGGACCAACCAATGCGCGCCAAATTTGCGCCAAAGTTGGCATTGATGACGCGCGCCGCGTCAACCAATTGACCGAAGACGAAATTATTCGCATTCGCGACATGATCGATAAAGATTTCACCGTGGAAGGTGATCTGCGTCGTGAAGTTGCCATGAACATCAAGCGTTTGATGGATCTGGGCTCATATCGCGGCTTGCGTCATCGCAAAGGTTTGCCGGTGCGCGGTCAACGTACTCACACCAATGCGCGCACCCGCAAAGGCCCGGCAAAACCAATCGCTGGCAAAAAGAAAGTTACGAAATAACGGCGCGCTTAGCCTTCGGGCTGATGACGCGCATTCACGCAAGACGACGGACTGGAACGACACATGGCAAAACCCGAAACCGCACCAGCGGCTGCTGGCACCGCAGCGCCTGCTCCGCGCGCTCGCAAGAAAGAACGCAAGAACATCAGTTCTGGCGTTGCGCACGTTAATGCGACTTTCAATAACACCATGGTCACGATTACCGACGTGCAAGGCAATTCAATTGCCTGGTCGTCGGCTGGCACCATGGGCTTCAAGGGCTCGCGCAAATCGACCCCGTATGCTGCCCAGGTTGCTGCAGAAAGTGCGGGTAAAAAAGCCATCGAACATGGCATGAAAACCATTTCTGTGTTGGTGAAAGGCCCAGGTACCGGCCGTGAGTCAGCATTGCGCGCCTTGCAGGCGGTCGGCTTTACCGTGACATCGATCCAGGACGTTTCGCCGGTACCGCATAACGGGTGCCGTCCGCGTAAACGTCGGCGCGTTTAATTCTTTAAAACGCTGCCCGGAAACGGTGCAGCGTTGTTATAAGCCCTCGTTTTGCGAGGGTTGGGTTCAACACTTCTCAGGCGGAACCAAGCTGTGATCCAGAAAAATTGGCAAGAACTGATTAAGCCGTCCAAGCTCGCAATCGAAACTGGTGATGACCAGCGTCGTTTTGCCACCGCCGTCGCTGAGCCGCTTGAGCGCGGCTTTGGTGTGACGCTGGGCAATGCGTTGCGCCGCGTGTTGTTGTCCTCACTCCAGGGTGCGGCCGTTACCTCACTCAAGATTGACGGCGTGCTGCACGAGTTCTCGTCCATCCCAGGTGTACGCGAAGATGTTACTGACTTGATCTTGAACATCAAGCAGTTAGCACTTTCAATGCATGCCAACGGCCCCAAGCGCATGACCCTCAAGGCCAAAGGTCCAGGCGAAGTCACGGCCGCGCAAATTCAAACTCCTGCCGACATTGAGATCATGAATCCTGATCTCGTGATTTGTCACCTGGATGAAGGTGCCTCGCTGTCGATCGAACTCGAAGTCAACAACGGCAAGGGGTATGTGCCAGCGTCGGCCAATCGCAAGGAAGACGATCCGATTGGCTTGATCCCGATTGACTCGATTTTCTCACCCGTGCGCCGCGTTTCGTACAAAGTCGAGAACACCCGCGTTGGCCAACAGACCGACTTCGATAAACTTTCGATGACGGTGGAAACCAACGGCGCAGTGAAGCCCGATGACGCGATGGCTTTGGCCGCGCGCATTTTGCAAGAACAACTGCGCTTGTTTATCAACTTCGAAGAACCTCAGAATCAGATCGCTGAACGCGTTGAAGACGAACTGCCGTTCAACAAAAACCTGCTGCGCAAGGTCGACGAACTGGAATTGTCGGTTCGTTCTGCCAACTGCCTTAAGAACGACAACATCATTTACATCGGTGACCTGGTTCAGAAATCAGAAGCCGAGATGCTGCGCACACCCAACTTCGGCCGCAAGTCGCTCAACGAGATCAAAGAAGTGTTGGCTCAAATGGGCTTGCACCTCGGAATGGAAGTGGTCGGTTGGCCGCCTGAAAACATCGAAGACTTGGCCAAGAAGCTCGAAGAGCCGTTCTAGTTTTAAGACTCAGAATTTTCTGAGAAAGCCATCATGGCTAAACCGCTGCGTACCTGTAGCCACTTTGGTTACGCGGCCAGCGGGTGTTGAAATCGGTTTCGCACAGCGACACCAGAGTGAAGAAAGGGACGTATCATGAGACACGGTTTATCCGGACGTAAGCTGAACCGCACCAAAGCGCACCGCAAGGCGCTGTTCGCTAACTTGGCCAATGCCTTGATCAAGCACGAGCAGATCAAAACCACCTTGCCCAAAGCAAAAGATTTACGCCCCTATATTGAGAAGTTGATCACTCTGGCCAAGCGCGGCACGCTCCATGCGCGTCGCCAAGTTGCTTCTAAATTGCGCGATGACAAAACGGTGCAGAAACTTTTCTCAGTCCTGGCTGAGCGCTATAAGGCGCGCAAAGGCGGCTACACCCGCGTTTTGAAGGCGGGAATGCGTTACGGCGATGCCGCAGCCATGGGCATTGTTGAATTTGTTGATCGCGACCCCGACGCTAAGGGTTTGGACTCAGGCCCGAAAGTCACCGCACAAAACGACGCGGCAATGGTAGACGCAGCCTAAGCCACACTCCGATCAGGCATAACGACTAGAAAAGGCAGTCCGCACGGACTGCCTTTTTTGCTATCCGCACTACGGTTGTGAGTATTCAGGGGCTCTGCGTTCTGCCGCGAGCGTTCTAAGCTAGGCTTTACATTCGCCGGGGAGGGTGCCGTGATCACTGCCGCATATCTTGTCATCGCAATTATGTGTTTGGTTGCTTTGTACTACGCGTTCAAACTTTGGCGTTTGCATACCAACGCTATGACGTTGCTCATTCTCGTGCCGCTGCTGTTTCTCTGGCTCGATAACTTTGCCATTGCCACCGGCAAATTTGTCGGTGAAGGGCCCATTTTAACGGGGATGACGTACTTACGCTTCTACTGGCACTGGCAAATGCTTCCATTACTGATCATTGTCGCCGGTATGCTGTTGCGCCGCGCTGGTTTTGCCTTTGCGCAAAACAAAATAGTTATGGCGCTGTTTTGCATCTTGGCCGTCTTCTTTATGATCGAGGATGTTCCATACATCTTTAAGGTCGATTTCCACCCGGCCTGCTACGCCGATACCTTTCGCTACACCATCAATGCTCAAGCCGACCAGCTTTGCGAAGGCATGACCATGCCTGAGCGCCAAGTCTCGGCTTCGCCAGCAGCGGCCATCGCCGTCATTATTATCTTGATGACTGTCGGTGTTATGTTGTGGTGGAAGCACAAATTCCCGTGGCTCGCGCTGTGCTGCTTATTCATGTTCTTCTGCGCAGGCTCAATGGGCATCCCCGGCTTTCACTTAAGTCAACTTCTCGGCAACTTGGGCGAACCAGTCTTCAACGCGGGCTTGATCGCCGCTGGGTTCCGGTGGGCCGGCATGCCGAAAAACCCAGCCGCTGCAGCAGCACCGGCATAGTTCGCCTTTTATCATGGAGGTGGCCATGTTTTCGATCGCACTGCTCGGTATGGTGATCATCGACATCGTCCTGTTGGGTTACGCGGCGCGCATGTGGCTACAGCAGCGGCCCAACAACGCGTTGTTACTGCAAACTGTTTTACTCCTGCTGCTGTGGTTCGATGTGCTGACGGTTGCCGTTGGTGGTTGGATTGGCGATACGCCGCTGCTGCAAACCATGAGCCGCATTCGTTATGTGTGGTTCTATCTCACGATGCCCTTGCTACTCATCGCGGTCGGGGCCTTGGCGCGCCAAGCGAACTTTGCCTGGGCTAAACCAAAGTGGGTGATCGGCCTTATCTGTATTGTGGCGACGGGCTTTATCGTCACGGATGTGCCCCGCATGCTGAACGCTGAATTCCAGGTTGCGTGCTACGGCGATACATTGCGCCATGTGGCCCGTGTTACTGTAGGCCAAGCCTGCCCCGGAGGCGTGGAAGGCGCGGGAGGATGGTTTACGTCATTCTCCATTCCTATTGTCTTCCTTTCTGTCACGTTGGTGGGGGTGTTGTTGTGGGTGCGCCGTGGCTGGCCGTGGTTGGGTGTCAGTGCGTTGGCGTTTATGGGCGCAACGGCAATCCCGACGGCCATCACCACGCCATTCTTGACCTACCCCTTGGACACTCTCATGACGGCTGCATTTGTCTTCGCGGCCATCAAATTCAATGCGCGGCCCGAGGCGGCAAAAACCTAGGTTTTCTGCCGATTCCCCGAGGCGCGCGGGCTGGTAATGCCCCTCTAGCAAAGTTCATCTTCTGCTATTATCTCAAGTGCTTCGCAGAATATGGATTAAACATGTTTCGTATCATTCGATTGTTGGCGCTGGCTGTCGTCAGCGTGTTTGTTTCGGTGACGTCGTCGGCCGAAGATGTCATCGTACCTCGTACGCGCGAGCAAGTCACACTGACTTTTGCCCCCGTTGTTAAACGCGCCAGCCCTGCAGTGGTGAATATTTACACCAAAAAAGTTGTTCGCTCGCGGGTCTCGCCGCTATTGGACGATCCGTTCTTTAAACAATTCTTCGGTGATCAATTCGAGCGTCAATTCGGTGGCTTCAATCGCGAACGGATTGAGAATTCATTGGGATCGGGCGTGATTGTGCGCTCCAACGGCATCGTGCTGACCAATAATCACGTGATCGCGGGAGCGGACCAAATCAACGTTGTGCTGTCTGACCGGCGCGAGTTCGAGGCCACCGTCGTTGGTAAGGACGAGCGCACCGACTTAGCCGTCTTGCGGATGAAAATTGATAAAGAGACATTACCAGCTCTTGAGTTAGCCAATTCCGACGAGGCCGAGGTTGGCGATATGGTGTTGGCCATCGGCAATCCTTTTGGTGTCGGCCAAACAGTCACCTCGGGCATAGTCTCAGCCTTGGCGCGCACCAATGTTGGCGTGGCCGATGTGCAGTCGTTTATTCAAACCGATGCCGCGATCAATCCGGGGAACTCGGGCGGTGCGTTGATCACATCTGACGGGCGATTGATTGGCATTAACACCGCGATTTTCTCGCAAAGCGGCGGTAGCGTTGGTATTGGCTTTGCGATTCCTGCCAATCTCGCGCGCAATGTTGTGGCCTCAATTTTATCAGGGGGCCGGGTTGTGCGACCTTGGTTGGGGGCCAGCGGCAAAACAGTTGATAAAGATTTGGCCAAGACTTTAGGTATCAAAAAGCCTGGTGGCATTGTGATCCAGCGGGTGAGTGCCGGCAGTCCGGCGGCGCGCAGCGGCATCAAGGTTGGCGACATCTTGCTGACCATTAATGGCAAAGACGTTTTTGACCAAGAGGAATTCCGCTATTTACTGGCGGTGATACCGCTGGGGCAGACCGCGAACATTGTCGTCAATCGTGCGGGCGAGGAGAAACAACTTTCCATCAAGTTGGAAGCCGCCCCTGAAATCCCTGCACGACAAAAAACCACCTTGGCTGGCCGCCAACCATTCTCGGGCGCGACAGTTGCTAACCTGAACCCTGCTTTGGCTGATGAATTAAAGACCGAATACACTGACCCAACGGTTGTTGTATTGGACGTTGCAGGCAACTCAATCGCGGCACGCGTTGGCGTTCAGCCAGGCGATCGGATTTTGGAAATCAATGCGGCGGCTATTGATTCCATCGATACCCTCCAGCGTGAAGTGCAAAAACCGGGGGCCTGGATGTTGGTGCTCAACCGCAATGGGCAAGTCCTGAAAACCACGGTGGGGGAATAGGCCCAGGTGGCTGACCTTTTCGCCGACGCCGAACCACCAGTTATAAGTGTTCCGGACTCTGCGCGCCCGCTGCCTGACCGCCTGCGGCCTAAAATGCTGGCTGATGTGGTGGGGCAAGATCACTTACTGGGGCCCGCAGCGCCTTTAGGACGAATGCTGGCCGCCAAGCGGATTCCATCCATGGTGCTGTGGGGTCCGCCGGGGTGCGGCAAAACCACTATCGCAAAATTGCTGGCGCAGGATACTCAGCTTTTTTTTCAGCCGCTCTCGGCGGTGTTTTCAGGCGTTGCTGACCTACGTAAAGCATTTGATGCTGCCGCCCAGCGCCGCCGCAAGGGCCAATCCACATTATTATTCGTTGACGAAATCCACCGCTTCAATCGTTCGCAGCAAGATGGTTTTCTGCCTTTTGTCGAAGATGGCACGGTCACTTTGGTTGGGGCGACCACCGAGAATCCCTCGTTCGAACTCAACGCGGCGTTACTGTCGCGCTGTCAGGTCTTTGTGCTGCGCCGCTTGGATGACGCAGCTTTAGAATTATTATTGGTGCGCGCGGAATTAGCGGCGGTACGCAAACTACCGCTCACCGAGCAGGCCCGTGCTGCGCTGCGCGCCATGGCTGATGGCGATGGGCGGCACATGCTCACCCTGGCTGATGATGTGTTCTCGCTGGCTCCCCTTCCGATCAAGCCCCTTGATACGGCTGATTTGCCGGGCGTGGTTCAGCGCCGTGCGCCGGTTTACGACAAAGACCGCGAAGAACACTACAATTTGATTAGCGCGGTGCATAAGTCGTTGCGCGGGTCAGACCCCGACGCAGCTTTGTACTGGGTGAGCCGTATGCTCGATGCGGGCGAAGACCCCACCTATATCTTGCGTCGCCTGACCCGATTTGCGGTTGAGGATATTGGCATGGCTGATCCGCAGGCCCTGCAAACCGCCATCGCCAGTTGGGAGACCTACGACCGCTTGGGCTCGCCCGAGGGAGATTTAGCGATTGCGATGCTGGTAATTTACCTGGGCACTGCGCCTAAATCCAATGCCACGTACGAGGCTCACAAAGCGGCCATGAGTGCGGCGCGCGAAACTGGCTCTTTGGCACCGCCCAAGCACATTCTCAATGCGCCAACGCGATTGATGAAAGACATCGGCTATGGCAAAGGCTATGAGTACGACCACGCTACCGAGGATGCGTTTTCGGGCCAACATTATTTCCCGGACTCTATGCCTCGGCGCGAATTCTACCAGCCGCCTGAGCGTGGCTTCGAGCGCGACATTAAAAAGCGCCTGGAGTATTGGGCCAAATTGCGGACCCAGAAGCAGGGCCAGCCGAAAGAAAATGCACCGTGAGTGGCGTTCATCAAACTATCGTCGGCAAAGAAGAATCTAACCAACGGCTTGATCGCTGGTTTAAGCGGCGTTTCCCATCGCTCACGCATGGGCGGTTAGAGAAACTTCTGCGTACTGGGCAAATCCGGGTCGATGGCGCACGCGCCAAGGCCAACCAGCGTGTTGAAATGGGCCAGACTATTCGTATTCCACCCATGGATGATGAGGCTTCCGCCAAACAGCGCACCCGGCGCGAAGGGCTGTCAGATCGCGACGCCGAATTTATGCAGTCACTTGTTCTGTATAAAGACGCCGACATGCTTGCGATCAACAAACCTGCCGGTCTGGCGGTGCAGGGGGGTAGCAAAACTGTTCGCCATGTCGACGGAATGCTGGATGGTTTGATTTTTGATGCCGAGGAAAGGCCGCGTCTGGTTCATCGTCTTGACCGCGATACCTCAGGCGTACTGCTCCTGGCGCGCACCCGTCAGTCCGCCAGCCGACTAGGCAAAGCGTTCCAAGAAGGCGATATGAATAAAGTGTATTGGGCGCTGGTTCATGGTCGCCCCCATTATCCGTCGGGCACGATTGATGCAGCACTGGTGAAGGGTGGAAATGCAGGCTCTGAGCGCATGGAGTGGGATGACGAAGATGGCCGTGATGCGGTGACTGATTTCATCACCGTTTCGCAAGCCGCTGACAAGTTCACGTGGGTGGCGCTGATGCCTCGCACCGGGCGTACGCACCAAATCCGCGCGCATTGCGCTATTATGAAAACACCAATCATGGGTGACGCTAAATATGGCGCACCGCATATGAGTGACGAAGGTGAGTTGGAAGGGCTGGGAAACCAACTCTGTCTGCACGCGCGCGCGTTGACCATTGCGTTGCCCAACCGCAAGAGTGTCACCATTACTGCGCCGCTGCCTGATCATATGGCCGCACTGTTTAAGGCTTTGGGCTTTAGCGAGCGCGAAGGCGACGACGTGGGGATGTAAGTTTTGGCCAACTCTTCGTCTCCTTTACGATTGGCGGTATTTGATCTGGACGGCACCATTGTTGATAGTGTGGCCCACATCGCCCGCGCTATTCGCGAATCCGCACAAATCTTGAACATTCCGCCCCCGGCGGACCAGGCCATTCCAAGAGTCATCGGATTGTCTTTGGACGTGGCCATCGCAACGTTGTTTCCTACGCACAGTCCCGAGGTGCATCAGGAAATCGACCGTGTTTACCGCAAAACCTTCGCTGAATGGCGCGCCCAACCTGGCCATGTCGAACCCCTGTTTGCCGGCAGCGTTGAGGCCATCACTGCCCTTGAGCAGGCTGGTTTCCTGCTTGGCATTGCCACCGGCAAAGCGCGCCGGGGAGTCGACTTTTTACTCGACCACCACGGCCTTAGCGGTCGTTTTATTACGATCCAAACCCCCGATACGGCGCCCGGCAAACCCGACCCCGGGATGCTGACCCAAGCCATGCGCGCCACCGGCGTGGCACCAGCCCATACGGTGATGATTGGCGATACAACCTACGATATGGCAATGGCCCGTGCGGCGGGAACCAAAGCCCTCGGCGTCAGTTGGGGGAACCATCCGGCCGATGAGTTAACCCAAACCGGTGCTCATAAGGTGATTGATCGCATGGGCCAAGTCTTGCAGGCTGTGGAACATTTAACGTTCAGCGCCTGAAGCCTACAGCAGGCCTTTATTTTTTTTGAGGGTACGCCATGAAAGCCGTGAAAATTATCGCTGGTATTGTTGTCGTTTTGGTCATTGCGCTCATCGGCTTTGTGCTGACCTTCGATGTCGCCAAATATAAAGGCCTGATTCAAGAGCAAACCAAAGCCGCAACCGGTCGCGACGTTACAATTGGCGATATAAAACTCGCACTTTCGCTGAACCCTGGCGTTGTCATCAGCGATGTCTCATTGGCCAATGCATCTTGGGGCAGTAAACCAAATATGGTGTCGGCTAAGCGCATCGAAGCCAGCACGCAGCTCATTCCGCTATTGAGCGGGGATAT
>JANLSL010000624.1:0-7373 GCA_031362385.1 Alphaproteobacteria bacterium
CGGAACCTGGATTTTCACAATCGCGCGTAATTTGCGTATTGATGCCATCCGCAAGAGCCGCAGGCCCGAGTTTGATGCTGATGATCCGGCATTTGTACCTGACGCCGCGCAAGCGCCAGACGATTCGCTGCAAGCTGATGAAATGCGGACACGGGTGCGCGACGTTTTGAAAACTTTGCCGGAAGAACAAGCCGCGGTGGTTCATTTGTCCTTCTTTGAAGATAAACCCCACAGCGAAATCGCTGAACAACTTTCATTACCACTCGGCACTGTCAAATCGCGCTTAAGACTGGCCATGCGGCGTATCCGCACGGCTTTAGGAGAAATAGAATGAGTGTTCTGATGCATCACCCTCATGAAGAAACCTTGCTGGCGTATGCCGCAGGAACTCTTGACGAGCCAACATCAATTCTTGTGGCCACGCACTTAGCGTTGTGCCCGGAATGTCGCGGTGTCGTGCAGGCTGCTGAAGCCATCGGCGGCGAGTTGATCGAGACACTGCGACCAGCGGCGAGTGTGACCACAACAGTTGATGATTTGTTTCAGTTGATCGCAGTTGAAAAAGTTTCAGCTGACAATCCGAAAGTGCGCAGTGAAATTAGCCGTGGTCCTGCTGCCAACAGCGATACCGTTTTGCCGTTGCCGTTACGGGCCTATATCCCAGGTGGTGTGGACTCGTTGAAGTGGCAATGGATGGGGCCTGGTGTGCGCTATGCCCGAATTGTTGATGATGGCGCTGGTACGAAGGCAGGCTTGATGCGCATTGCATCGGGAACGCGTATGCCACAACACGGCCACACGGAAGAAGAATTCACGATGGTGTTGGCTGGAAGTTACAGCGATTCGTTTGGGAACTACCGGCGCGGTGATGTTGAAACCGCGACGACTGAAACACTTCATCAGCCAGTGGCCGATAATGATGGCGACTGCTTGTGTTTGATTGTCACGCGCGGCGCTTTAAAGCCCACTGGTCTGTTTGCCCGCGTGCTCCAGCCTTTGATGCGGATGTAAGTACGGCCCTTAATCGGCGCTGCAAAAAAAGTGGTGCCGGATAAGTGATTCGAACACTTGACCTACCGCTTACAAGGCGGTTGCTCTACCCCTGAGCTAATCCGGCGCGCAAAACCGATGTGTTAACCGCTTGCGCTGGTTTCGGCGGACCATAAGGCCGTAACATATAAAAACGCAAGTCTTAGAGCGTTTTAGGGCGAAGTGGACTTCGGTTCGCCCGATAAAAACACGACAAAACAAGATTCTAGAGCGCGAAAATGATTCAATCAAAAGCTATCGCGCATCTAGCCGCCGCATTGACGACTGCGCTCGTACAAAGCCACCGCAGCAGCATTCGAAACGTTTAAGCTTTCAGAAGCCGCTGTAATCGGCAGGCGGGCGATTTCATCGCAGCTTTCCCGCACCAGGCGGCGCATCCCTTCGCCCTCAGTCCCCAGCACAAAGACCACGCGGCCTTTCAGGTCGATGTTCGAGATTTTTTTCTCACCATCGGCTTCCAACCCCACCACCCAGAACTGATTTTCTTTCAGGATTCCGATGGCCCGGGCCAGGTTCGTTGTTTGCACAAACGAAATGCGATCAAGCGCGCCCGAGGCTGATTTGGCCATCGCACCGGTTTCGGCTGCCGCGCGGCGGTCGAGCGTGATCACGGCTGTGGCATCAAAGGCAGCTGCTGAACGTAAAATCGCGCCAACGTTATGCGGGTCGCTGACTTGATCGAGCATCACCACGCAGCAGCTGGTGCGATTTTCAGCCAACGCCAGAATATCTTCCAGGTGATGGTCGATGGGCCGCGTGAGCATGGCGACACCCTGATGGACAGCATGTTCGCCGAGGATTTTGTCGAGATCTGGGCGCTCGACTGTATTGGCTTTGGTGAGTACGCCTTGGGGAACGGTTGCATCTTCGCGCAAGCGCTGAAGGGACTCTGTTGTCACCAGCAAGCGCAACACGCGGCGCTCTTGATTAGCGAGTGCTGCACAAACCGCATGATGGCCATACAGCCATACTTCGCCAGGCGCTGTGCGCTCAGGCTTATTGGCATGTGCTGGCTTGTTTGAAGGCGTCGGTCTGAAATCACGGGCAGGCTTAAAATCACGGGCAGGCTTAAAGTCCCGCGCGGGCTTAAAGTCCCGCGTCGGTCTCGTATCGCGATCAGGTTTGTTCTTTACGTCCGGGTTGAATGCGCGCGCAGGCTTAAATTCTCGCGCGGGTTTAAAATCACGCGCGGGCTTAAAATCACGCGGCGGTCTCGTATCGCGATCAGGTTTGTTCTTTACGCCCGGGTTGAATCCGCGCGCAGGCTTAAAGTCTCGCGCTGGTTTGAAATCACGGGCCGGGTTGGCCTCACCACCAGATTTGCCAGATTTGAAAGTGCTGCCTGATTTGAAACTTTTGCCAGCGCGCTTGTCGCCATAGGGCTTGTCACCATATGGTTTGTCGGGCCCGCTACGGCGGGGGGCTTTGTTGCGGTCCCGCCCGCGCCCGCGGTGGTCTTGTGAACTCATGTGCTCGCCCTTCGTAAATTTGGGTCCGCGTATCGCACTATCGCGGTCCTCGCGCAAACGACCTCTTTAACGTTGACAAGGCTGGTCAAACACCCTACCTCCGTCGCCGCGTGAGAAGGCCTCCACACCCTTGGTTTTCCTGGGTTTTGTACAGGTATGGATGGTGGCTTACGGAGGGGTGGCCGAGCGGTCAATGGCAGCAGACTGTAAATCTGCCGGGTTCGCCCTACGAAGGTTCAAATCCTTCCCCCTCCACCACCCTACGCCTTCGGCTTCGGGCCTGTCCGCCGAAGCGTTAAGCGAAGGCGGATGGCAGGTCACCGGTGGTGAAGGCTGGTGTGATGGATTTTCGCGGATCATAGTGTGTGTCGGTTGCGGGTGTAGCTCAATGGTAGAGCAGAAGCCTTCCAAGCTTACGACGAGGGTTCGATTCCCTTCACCCGCTCCAATCTTTTCAATGACTTAGAAACATGCGTCCGATGTAACTAGCGTTTTTTGTGACAAAATGTGACAAATTCTGTGTCACAAAAGTTGTCTTCGGAACCGATTGGGCTGTGGCTCGTCTTAGTCTTATAGGCTCACGACGAGTCATCGAGTCCCGCAGCCCAGGTCGGCGTCAGAAGGAAACGGTCACAGGAGACGTCACATGGCGACGATCTGGAAACGCGGCCCCCACCAATTTTGCGTTCGCGTCCGTCGGAATGACGCTTCCGAAACCAAAACCTTCGAGACGCGACAGGAGGCCGATAAGTGGTCCAGAATTGTCGAGGGCAAGGTCACTGGTGAAGAGACTACCGACGATTTAAGTAAGGGCCGCGACACGACTCTTTACCGCGCCCTGGAGTGGTACGAGAAGGTCATCCTTCCTAAGACCCCCCGGTCGTCCAAAGGCAAGCTCACCCAAGTCACCTATTGGAAGGCCAGCGAGTTCGCGAATTGGTCGCTCGTCGCCCTTCATCCATGGGACCTGATCGACTGGCGCCGAAAGGTCCTGGACGAAGACAATGCGCAGGATGGGGAAACCATTGGGCCGGACGCCGATTTCGGGGCGTCGACCTGCATCCACCGCCTTAACCTGATTTCCCACCTCTACGGCCAATGGTCGTTAATCCATAAAGTCCCCCTGGATAACCCCGTGGTTCGGGGCGTCCGCCCCTCTCCCAATGACGGTCGAGATCGCCGACTTGACCCCCAGGCCGATGAGGCCGGTAAGAGTGAATGCGACAGGCTGTACCAAACCTGCGACCGCTCAAACTCGGGGTGGCTTGGGGCTGCTGCTCGTCTTGCAATCGAGACCTGCACGCGCCAAGCCGAGCTGGCGGGTTTGGTCTGGGAACGGGTTCACTTGAAGGACCCGCATCCATACATCGACCTCCCGAAAACCAAGAATGATCGCCCACGGCGGGTTCCGTTGAGCACGAGAGCTGTGAAAGCGCTCCAATCCCTAATGCCGGTCGACGTGGCGGGAATTGGGAAAAGAATGGTCCTGTCGATCGATACGCCTCGCGCGATTGGGCACGCGTTTCGAGCTTCCGTGAAAGAGCAAGATTTTCCCGATCTTCGTTGGCATGATTTGAGGCACGAAGCGATCAGCCGATTATTTGAGAACACCGACCTCCGCGATCATGAAATTATGGCTATCACAGGACATCTCTCGACGCAGATGCTGAAACGCTACAGCCACCTGCGGTCACACATGTTCGCCGCGCGTTTGGGGTAGTCAGCATCGTTCGAGTTTACGCAGACCCTTGGAACGGTCTGGTCGCGAATTCAGAGATTTCGGGCAGACGGTCTGGTTGCAGGTTCGAGTCCTGCCGGGCCCACCACGTTTTCAATGACTTATGGTGATCCGTGTTTTTTAAAAAATCAACTTAAGTGCACCGTAAGTGCAAGTTTCAAGGGAAGTCCCCAGGGTGAAGATTTCATGCGGTGTGGCCCACCTGACTAGTCGTCCGTGAACAACGGCTAAGCCGTTGAAGCTGAGTCGTTTTTGCCTCTGAGTATGGTTTTGAGATTGCAAGGATTTGGGGTTTGAACCCCCGGAACCTTGCAATTTCGTTTTGGGGTTTTGGATTCTCAAAGACCGCGAACTATGATTCTCTGGCTGCATCGGATGGAGGAATACGATGCGTCCAAAGAAGCAAGAGATGAGCGGTGCGGGCGATCTGTTCCGCTCGCGGCTCGACCAGATCATCAACATGAAGCACGAGATGGTGCGGCTCGCGGGGCAGATCGATTGGGACTGGATCGATGACGAACTGGCCCCGTTGTTCAGCGAGAACGGTCGCCCGGGAACACCGACCCGCTTCATGGTCGGGCTGCTGCTCCTCCAGCACATTCACAACCTGTCAGACGAAGGGGTCTGCGCACGCTGGGTTGAGAACCCGTACTTCCAATACTTCACCGGCGAGGAGTTTTTCTGTCACGAGTTTCCTCATGAGCGTTCGGACCTGACCCACTGGCGCAAGCGGGTTGGCGATAAACTGGACAAGCTGTTGGCCGAGAGCCTGCGCGTGGCCCATGCCACTGGCGCGCTGGCTACCAAGGACATGGCCCGCGTCACGGTCGATACCACCGTGCAGCCTAAGAACATCACCTTCCCCACGGATGCCAAACTCACCCATGCGGCCATCAAGGGCATCGTGCGATTGGCTGAGAAGCACGGTGTGAGCTTACGGCAATCTTATGTGCGCGTGGCCAAGCGCGCGGCGATGATGGCCGGGCGTTACGCCCATGCCAAACAGTTCAATCGCCACCATAAACAGCTGCGCTTCTTGCGCACCCGCCTGGGCCGGCTGATCCGCGACATCGCCCGCAAGATCAAAGGCAAAACCGCTCTGGAAGATGTGTTCGCATCCCCGCTGTCGCGCGCCAGCCAGATCCGCTCCCAGAAACAGCGCCAGCGTGGCTGGAAGCTCTATTCCTTCCATGCGCCCGAGGTGGAGTGCATTGGGAAAGGCAAAGCCAGCGCGCCTTACGAGTTCGGCGTCAAAGTCTCGATCACCACCACCAACGCGCGCGCCAAGGGCGGGCAGTTTGTGCTTCATGCCAAGGCATTGCCCGGCAATCCATACGACGGGCACACGCTCAGAAGCGTGATCGAAGAAACGCAAAGCCTGACAGGCCGCGAGATCGAGCGTGGCTATGTCGACAAGGGATACCGCGGACACGATGCACCCAATCCTTGGCGCATCTTCATCTCAGGCCAAAAGCGCGGCGTGGTTGGCGCCATCAAAAACGAACTGCGGCGGCGCTCGGCCATCGAGCCTGTGATCGGGCACATGAAAAATGATGGCCACCTCGGGCGCAACTATCTCAAAGGCCGTGCGGGCGATGCTGCCAACGCCATCCTCACCGCCGTCGGCCACAACTTCCGCCTCATCCTCGCATGGCTGAGGATGCTTTTGCGCCTCGTGCTGGACGCGATCATCGAGGCATTCACATCCAGATTTAACCCAAAATGGGCTTTTTAACGGACGACTACATACTCGTGAGGCATAACATCCAACTTCGATCGTGCCGTGCAAGTTCAAGTTTGATATGCACCTTACTTAAACTTCACCGCCATCACTTCGTATGCTTTGCCGCCGCGTCACGCCGAAGGCGTGCGAACAAAATCCCGGCGGGCAGCGCGCCGTACAATTATTTGAATTTAACCGCCATCACTTCGTATGCTTTGCCGCCGCCGGGTGCGGTAACCTCGGCGGTGTCGCCAATCGTCTTGCCGATCAGTGCGCGGCCCAAGGGTGACTGCACCGAAATTTTGCGCTTCTTCAAATCAGCCTCGTAGGGCCCGACGATTTGATAGGTGGTTTGTTCATCGCTCTCGATATCAGTGACAGTCACGGTGGCACCGAAGCGCACCATTTTGCCCGACAGCTTAGACACATCAATCACGTCGGCGCGGCTGATAATATCTTCCAGCTCAAGGATGCGCCCTTCAATGAAGCTCTGCTTCTCACGCGCGGCGTGGTACTCGGCGTTTTCTGACAGGTCGCCGTGCTCGCGCGCCTCGGCGATTTGTTTGATCACAGTCGGACGGTCAACCGTCTTGAGTTGCCTGAGTTCGTCTTGGAGGTGGGGCAGGCCCGCCTCGGTCATCGGTACTTTTTCCATAACGCTCTTTTTGCATCGACCCTAAAATACGAAAAGAAAGGCCCACGCCGCGGGTGGCGAGGGCAGCTTCGGTTCGTGTGTGAATTCAGACGTTAAAATATGACTGGAGCGGGGCAACATCAAGGGCCCCGTCGCGTAAAGCCCCAATAGCCCCTGCGGCGGCAGTGGCGGCGGCCATGGTCGTAAAATGGCAGATATTCTTGGTTAGGGCGGTCCGGCGGATGTCAAAGCTGTCTTTCAGCGACTGGGACCCCTCGCTGGTATTAACCACCATTTGCACCTGACCCGAGATCATCAGGTCGACGCAATGGGGGCGGCCCTCGGCGACTTTATTGACCACATCGACCGTGATTCCGTGACTGGCGAGGTGTTTTTGAGTGCCCCGCGTGGCGATGACTTTGAAGCCGAGGGCGGTCAAGTTTTTGGCAAGTGCAACGGCTGCGTGTTTATCGCGCTCGCGCACCGAGATGAAGGCAGTGCCTTGTTGCGGCTATACAGTGCCCGCACCCAATTGCGCTTTGGCGAAGGCGCGCGGGAAGTCTACATCCAGCCCCATCACTTCGCCGGTGGATTTCATTTCCGGGCCTAAGATGATGTCGACACCGGGGAAGCGGTTAAAGGGGAACACCGCTTCTTTCACCGCCACATGCTTGACCCTGCAGGGCGCACTTTCGTAATCGGGGCCGAGCTTGAAGCTGGCAAGTTTCTCGCCCGCCATCACCCGTGCCGCAATTTTAG
>JANLSL010000641.1:0-3126 GCA_031362385.1 Alphaproteobacteria bacterium
CGACGCTAAACTGAATAACCAGGGCGGGCCAAAATCGCAGACCAATGAGAATCGGAACGAAGAAACTGTCAATTTCGAAATCTCAAAGAAAACCGTCAACACGGTGCGCGACCAGGGTTCGCTGAAGCGGCTTTCAGTGGCCGTGCTGGTTGATGGCACCTACACCACCGACGACAAGGGTACCAAAACATATCAAGCCCTTGGCCAAGAGACCGTTGATAAGCTTGAATCATTGGTACGCTCCGCGATTGGCTTTAATGCTGAACGGGGCGATCAAGTTGAAGTCATCAACATGCCCTTCACGGGCTTTGAAGATCTGGCCAATACCGCCCCAGAATTCAATTTGCTCGGCTTCAACAAAGAAGAAATTATGCGCATGGCCGAGGGTCTTGGGGTCGCCTTTGTGGCGGTTCTCGTGATCGTACTGGTCGTGCGCCCCCTGGTCAGCAAGGCATTCGAAGCGATGCCCGCTGGCGAGGACCAATTGATGAGTTCCGAAGGCGGCATGGCGCAGCTTACAGGCCCTGGTGGCGTGCCGATGCCCGTGCCTGGGGTGGATGAGGAAGACGAAGATTTAGATGAGCTGATCGATATCGATAAAGTCGAAGGCCGGGTCAAAGCCTCGTCGGTGCGTAAAATCAACGACATCGTCGATAAGCATCCTGAAGAAGCTTTGGCCATTGTCCGGACATGGCTCTATCAAGAAACTTGAGATGGCCTTGCGATTTCTCGGCCATGGGGAAATGCTCGAATTTGGGTTATAGTCTTTGATAACAACAATGCTGGCGCGGCGATCACTTAAGGTCGCGTCGTGGTAAAAGAATAGATGTCTGCAAAAAGTGCAAATCTGAAACGCTTTCTGTTCGAGCGGTCCTTCGACGACCCGCGCAAGCTTTATTTGCCGGGCGAGAAGCGCAAAGCGGAAATTGAAGCTGATCGCAAAGCTGCCGAAATTGCTGCGGTAAAGGCAGCGGCAGAGGCTGCCGCGATCCCCAAGCCAGTTGATGCCAAACAAGAACCTGCGGCACCTGTGCCGATGTTTACGCAGGCGCAACTTGATGCCGCCCGCGAGGAAGGTTTTGTCGCTGGCCACACCTCTGCCTTGGAAGAAGCAGAAACTGCGCGCAGTCATTATGTTGCCGATGCAATGAACCTGATCGCCCAAGGCCTGACTAAGCTTGACGAACAGCAAGCTGAAACTAATCGCGAAATTGGTGAGACAGCAATTCGCCTTTTATTTGCAGTCGCCCGCAAAACGATTCCTGAGACCGCACACCAGTTCGCCCAGGAGAATATCACCGATTTTGTGCGTAAGATTTTGCCTTTAGTGATCGGTGAAGCCAAACTCATTATCCGCACCCACGACATGATCGTGGAAGACATTAAAACCAAGCTGCCCGAAGTTTTCACGCGGGCCGGCTTTTTGGGCGGATATACGGTCGTTGCAGATTATGAACTACAACCCGGCGATTGCAGGTTAGAGTGGAGCGGCGGCGGTGCTGAACGCAGCGAAGCACGGATTTGGACTGAAATTGAAAAAGCCATGGCTGAAGGCGTGGGCGCCTTTGATGAAACAACAGCGACCAATGCTGCTGTAGTATCTGGCGAAGCTAAACCGGAACAACATACAAAGACTGAGGCTTAAACCCAGCCTCAAGGGGACCGCAGCGGATGAAAATCCTGGCGGAGGAATGATATGGCGGACGATCCAGCAGACGACAAGAAAAAGACCGTAAGCGACTTGCCTTTGGCTGAGTTGCAAGACACGACGGCTAAAAAAGATTCAAGCAGTGATGACCCGTGGGACGATGCCCCGACGGATATTCCAGATAAGCCGCGCTCAGCGCAAGACTTGGAAGCCGTCTATGACATTCCAGTCCGCGTTTCAGCCGTGTTGGGTAAGTCATCCATGCAGGTGCACGAGTTGTTGAAACTCGGGCGCGGTGCGGTTGTGGAACTTGACCGCAAGGTCGGCGAGGCGATTGATATTTACGTCAACGACCGGTTGGTCGCCCGTGGTGAAGTTGTGGTGGTCGACGACCGCCTCGGGATCACCATGACGGAAATCATCAAGACGCAGAATAAGTAACGTCTGCCCCCGCGCACATTGAATTAAGGGCACGACCCCATGGCTGAACAAGTCGACATTACGGCAAGCGTCCGGCGCAATAAATTTGATAATGCGACGATATTTGGCCTTGTGGGTGCGGCGCTTTTCATCATCGTCGCAATCGCCGCGGGTGGCCGGGCGAGTGCCTTTTTCGATTTGCCCGCAATGTTTATTGTGCTCGGCGGCACCATCGCCGTCACGACGGTTTGCTTTAGCTTGCCAGACATTTTTAAAACGTTTGGTGCCTTGCGCGAAACAGTGGTCAGCCGCGAGCGTGACCTTCAAGACACCGCCTATACCATGTTGGAATTGGCCGACGCTGTGCGCCGCAACGGCATCTTGAAACTGCAAGGCGCGCCTCTGGCTCGCTTTGCCCGTGAAGCATTCCTTCATCGTGGATTGAAGTTGCTGATCGATGGCGTCACTGAAAAAGATATCGGCGACATCTTACGCGAAGATATCAACGCATCGAGCGAGCGCCATGTGCGCGCGGTCAGTGTGTTGCGTAAGGCGGCTGAAATTGCCCCCGCGATGGGTTTGATTGGGACGCTCATTGGCCTGGTGCAAATGCTGGGTAATTTAGGCGACCCGAAAGTCATTGGCCCGGCCATGGCTGTCGCACTTCTGACAACGTTTTATGGCGCGGTCTTGGCCAATATGGTTTTTAACCCCCTGGCCACGAAGCTTGAACGCAACGCCGCTGAGGAGGCCCTGATCCAGCAGATATTCATGACTGGGATCTTGAGTATTTCGCGGAAAGATAACGTGCGCCGCCTCGAAATTGTCCTCAACAGCATGCTGCCCGCCGATTCCAAGGTTCAGTACATCGATCCACCTCCCGGGACCTAAGAAAACCGCCCCACCTTAGAAAGTTGCCCCCCTTAGAAAGTTGACGGAACCGCTCTCAGACCTGATAACAGACTACGGCAGAACCACTCTAGGGTGTCGGTGCTTGATTGTGACAAAGGGATTGCGGCGGCGATGCGACTTCTGATTATCGGAACCCTCCAAGGCCA
>JANLSL010000644.1:0-4886 GCA_031362385.1 Alphaproteobacteria bacterium
AAAGAAAGAGCGCCAGATGGCCTGTAAGCCGGGTTCTGTCCCCGGCCGAAACCGGGGGATAGCCATTCATCTGGGATGCCCGTTACCGGACACCTCATGCGACCGACCCGGACGACGATGCGGAAATGCACCTATTAGCGCAGGCAAAGCCTGCCCAATCGGCCGTCCCTATTTGGTCTTGCTCCAGGTGGGGTTTACCTTGCCGCTTCTGTTACCAGCCGCGCGGTGCGCTCTTACCGCACCGTTTCACCCTTACCGTGAACCTAAGTTCAAGGCGGTTTGTTTTCTGTTGCACTGTCCCTGGGGTCGCCCCCGCCGGTCGTTAACCGGCACCTTACTTCCGTGGAGCCCGGACTTTCCTCGATCACTTTTAAGGGTGAGCGCGGCTATCCGGCCATCTGGCGTGCGCACCATGAGCGGCGGCGCTTGTCAGGTCAAGCTAGTGGTTCGATTCTAACATTCGCATCCCGTTGCACTGGACTGACTTGCGAATGTTAGAATCATGAGAACCACTAGATATATGTGTACTTTAGTGGAGCTTTTGATCTGACATTCGCCTCTCAGTGCTGGGTTAAAATGGGTAGCGAATGTCAGATCCGCTCCACTAGGTCTGAGGGTGCTAAGCTTTGGATGAGGGCCAGTGTTTCGCCGTCCAGTATGCCGTCAATTTTACGGGGCCGATAATGACGCTGAAATGCTGCGATCACATCGCCTGGAGATGACAAAATATCGGCTCCCAGCTCGGTTGATGTCGGCGTGGCATACCCAATCATCGATAACAGGTTCATGGCGTCGGTGGCGGTGATGAAATGTTTTGTGCCACTCAACGCTGGCCACTTTCCAATGCCAACGCGCGCAAGGGATTCCCACGGAAACAATTCGCCCGGATCAATTTTGCGCCCCGGCGCGATATCGGAATGACCAACCACAGCGGCGGCATCTAAAGTATGGCGCGTTACAATGTCGCGTACCAAAGCGGTAACCGCATCGATCTGGGTTTGGGGGAAAGCGCGGTACCCATAATCGTGGCCGGGGTTGGTGATCTCAATGCCAATCGACACACTATTAATGTCGCGCACGCCCTGCCAGTACGACACGCCAGCGTGCCATGCACGGTGCTGCTCGGCGACAAGCCGGTAAATGCTGCCTTCATCATCGACGACATAATGTGCACTCACTTGCGAAGCTTGATCAGTCAGCCGCGCCAATGCCTGCGCGGCAGTTGCCATGCCGGTGTAATGAAGTACGACGAGTTGAACACCAACTGACCCGTTCGCCGCTTTACGTTCATTATAGTTAGGCGAGGGGCGCTCAATAATTTTTAGTGCTGAGTGTGCGTATGGCATTTCAGTTCATGAGCCTACCGCGACAGGATGCTTCACTATTTGTATTTAAAGCACTGAGGTTACATGGGCAACGCACAACAAAAAACGCCGCGGGGCAGATGCCGCCGCGGCGTTTGATTGTTGTCGCGGTTCGCTCAGTTTATGCGCTCGTTTCGCCCGTTGCGAAGAACATCGCCAAAGCAGCCGCAATCATGGCTGGCTGTGTAGCGCGTGGGCGCAGGTAATGCTTCAGTTTCGCGATGGCTTTGGCTTCAATTTGACGAACACGCTCGGCCGTCAAGCCATACAGTGTTGCCAATTTCGACAACGTGGCAGGGCGTTCAGTCAAGTAACGGCGTGCCACGATCTCTTGCTCGCGCTCATCAAGGGTCTTGATGGCGTTGCGTAAAGCATCGGAACGCCAGACGCGATCATCAGATGCAATCAAGAGGTCTTCTGCCGTGGGTGCTTCATCGGCAATCGTGTCGCCAAACTCAATGCTGTCACCATCGACGGCGTTGCCGAGGGGCTGTGACAGCGACACGTCATGGCCAGACATGCGTTGGTCCATTGCTTTGACATCGTCGACTGTCACGCGGAAATGGTGCGCCAGTTGCTTCATATCTTGATCACTCAACGAGCGCTGGTTATCCATTTTCAGAGTGCGCTTGGCGCGGCGCAAATTAAAGAACAGTCGTTTTTTGTTTGCCCCGTTGCCAAGTTTGATCAGCGACCACGACTGCAAAATGTAATTCAAGATCGCAGCCTTGATCCACCAACGGGCATAGGTCGAAAAGCGAAAGCCCTTCTCAGGCTTGAAGCGCTCTACCGACTGCAACAAGCCGACATTGCCTTCGCTAATCAGGTCAGACACATCAATCCCGTAGCCGGCATATTTTTGAGCGATCTTTGGAACCAGGCGCAGATGGCTACCAATCAGCGCTTCATGGGCCTTACGCTCACCATTTTTGTACCAGCGCGTGAGAAGGTCGTGCTCCTCAGTCTCGGACAGCATGGGGTAGGCTTTAATGCGGCTTTGGTAATCGACTGGGTCGCTTGCGGACATCGAACCAGGTCGGGCGGCGGGGGATGACTTGCGAAAGAAGTCAAAAGACATTGTCAGGCTCCGTCGTCTGCGGCCGTGGTGGGCCTAGGTTGAAGAAATCAATTAAGACTAATATAGTCCTCTATAAGATGCAAAATCAGACTCTATTAGTCTACATTAATTACGTAACAGACCAGACCTTAGATCAGCTCCTTGATACTGTTGATAAATCCCCGTTTTGACGCGGGTTGACCGGGCGGGGGTATGCCTTAATCTAAGGCCACGGTTGAGGCTTAGCCCTGCGAATCGGCGTCTCAATTCAAGCTCACGCTTACACTCAAGAACGGCACGCCCATGACCACTTACACCGCGCCCCTTCGCGATATGCGCTTCGTTTTGCACGAGGTTTTTGCGGCTGAAAAAACGCTCACGGCCTTGCCAGGGTTTGAAGAAGTCACCACCGACCTGATGGACGCGGTGTTGGAAGAATGTGCCAAGCTTTGCCAAGACGTTTTGCATCCGCTGAACCAAACCGGCGATCAGGAAGGCTGCACTTTTAAGGATGGCCACATCACAACGCCGAAGGGTTTCAAAGAAGCCTACCAACAGTATGCCCAAGGTGGGTGGGTTGGCCTGACAGCGAGCCCTGATTTTGGGGGCCAAGGTTTGCCCGAGACCATTGATTACCTGGTTTCTGAAATGGTTGGCTCGGCCAATGTTTCATTTGGTCTTTATCCTGGCCTGACCCAGGGCACAATTTTAGCGCTGGCTGCGCACGGCACGCCCGATCAAAAGAAAATCTATCTGCCCAAATTGGTCAGCGGTGCGTGGCAAGGTGCGATGTGCCTGACGGAATCTCATGCGGGGTCTGATCTGGGCCTGCTGCGCACTAAAGCAGTGCCCAATGCCGATGGCAGCTTCAGTGTTACGGGCACGAAAATTTTTATTTCGGCCGGAGATCACGACATGACCGAGAATGTTGTGCATCTCGTGCTGGCTAAATTGCCAGATGGCCCAGACGACAGCCGCGGCATCTCGATGTTCTTGGTTCCAAAATTTATCGGCAATGATGATGGCTCATTGGGAAGGCGCAACGCCGTGTCGTGCGGCTCCATCGAGCACAAAATGGGCATGAAAGCCTCGGTGACGTGCGTGATGAACTTCGACGGTGCGACGGGGTGGCTGGTGGGTAAACCACACAGAGGTTTGGCAGGCATGTTCACGATGATGAACAAAGAGCGCTTGTTCGTGGGCGCGCAGAGCATCAGTCAGTCTGAACTCGCTTACCAGAACGCAGTGATCTATGCGAAGGATCGCATTCAAGGCCGCGCCCCCGATGGGCCCAAGCGTCCCGACAAAGCCGCCGACCCGATTATTGTCCATCCAGATATTCGCAATCGCCTGTTGTTTGCCCGCAGCATTGTTGAGGCGCAGCGCGCGCTGGCCATTTATGCGCACCTCCAAACCGATATTTCTCATCGCCATACTGATGAGGCTGTGCGCCAAAAGGCTGACGATATGGTGGGGCTGCTGACGCCGATTGTGAAGGCGTCGTGCTCTGACTATGCCACCGAGATCACCAACATGTGCCTGCAAGTGTATGGTGGGCACGGGTATGTGCGTGAATGGGGCATGGAGCAAATGGTGCGCGATGTGCGCATTACGCAAATCTATGAAGGGACCAACACGATCCAAGCGCTTGATCTGATTAATCGCAAACTCGGGATCGGGGGTGGGCGACTCTTCAAAGGATTTGTAACTGAAACCGATGCTGTGCTGGCCCGTCTTGGAAGCCGCACAGATATGGCCGAGTTCATTGGGCCGTTCAAAGATGCCCGTGCCAAAGTAATCGCCGCGACACAGTGGATTGTCGAGCAGTCACAAACTGATCTTAATTTGCGTGCAGCCATCGGGGCCGATTACCTGCGCATGTTTGCGCTGACGTGCATGGCGTGGATGTGGGTGCTGATGATTGAGAAAGCGAGCGCAAGCAAAAGTAATGGCGATTCTTTTTATGATGCTAAAGCGCAGGTTGGCCGGTTTTTCATGACCAAGGTCTTGCCGCAGGTCACCGCGCTGGACACCATGATCCGCTCTGGAAGCGCGCCCGGCATGTCGATGCCTGAGGCGCTGTTCTAGTGGTCCGATTCTAACATTCGCATCCCATTCCGGACTGTGACCAACTCTGGCACACCACGCACTGCACTTGTCTTTGCCGCTTTCCTGGCGGTAGGGGTTGGAATCGCTGCCGTCTTTGCTCCGCGTCTGATTGATCTGCGCGCCTTGGCCCCAACCATAGCAGCCGAGCTGAGCAACAAACTGGGGCAACGTGTTTCGATTAGAGGCGATATTTTTCTGTCGTTCGCGCCAAGCCCGCAGTTAATCTTGCGTGATGTGGCGACCAAACCACTCGACGATGGCATGCTGGCACTCTCAGTTGGCGAAATTCAAGCGGACCTGAGTTGGGCTGACCTTCTGCTCGGCCAATACACCATCGACACGCTGAACTTAAAGCG
>JANLSL010000665.1:0-14495 GCA_031362385.1 Alphaproteobacteria bacterium
CAAGTTGGTGAGTTTCAAGGCGCCATATTTCGGGTCGATCAATGCGCGGTTTGTAGATTTGCGCGAAGGCTATTGCGAAGTGACCCTGAAAAAGCGTCGCAGCGTCACCAATCATATCGGCACGGTTCATGCCATTGCCATCTGCAATTTAGCCGAGCTGGCGGCAGGCACCATGACCGAAGCCACGGTGCCGCCCACACATCGATGGATTCCCAAGGGCATGACAGTTGAGTACCTGAAAAAAGCACCCACCAATTTGCGCGCAGTGGCCGTGCTCGACCCCATGCCAGCATTTGGTTTAGCCGCCGATGTGCCCGTGCCGGTGACGGTGACCGACACCAAAGACAATGTGGTGTTTCGCGCCGTCATCACCATGCACATTTCGCCGCGTAAACCAGGCTAAACCTCAATCACCATGCCATCATAAGCAGCCGTCACGCCCACCGGGCAGCGCGCCTTGACGGCTTCGTAGTCGAGCTTCGGGCCCATGTGGGTAATGATCGCCCGGCGTGGTTTTAGTTCCTCAATCCAGCCCAACACTTTATCAAGGTGCGCATGGGTTGGATAAGGCGTTAAGCCAATGGCGCCAACAATCCACAGCTTTGCGCCGCGCACAATGTTTTTGGCGGCGTCGGGCAGCTCCACCAGGTCGGTCGAATAAATCGCATCGCCAAATTTAAAACCCAGCGTGGTTGAAAAACCGTGGTCTTGGTAGAAGGCGCGCACTTGTATGGTTTTCACCATAAAAGTTTCATCGGCAGTTTCGCCAATATCGTGCGCCACCAACCAAGGCCGGAAAATCGGTTTGCCTGCGGGGATGCCTTGGAAGGCATAGCCAAAGCGGTTTTCCAAATCACGCAAAGTTTGTGCGTTGGTATAGGCATCAATGGGTCCGCGCATGAGGCGGTTTATTTCACGCAGCTCATCAAGGCCATGAATGTGGTCGGCATGGGAATGGGTGAACAACACCGCATCGAGGTGGCGCGTACCGGTATCGAGCAACTGAACGCGCAAATCTGGCGAGGTATCGACCAACGTGGTGGTATGGCCGTCGTTCACCAGTATCGAGGCGCGGCGACGGTTGTTCTTGGGGTTGGTCGGGTCACAATTGCCCCAGCCCTCGGAAATAGAGGGCACGCCCCCTGCTCCGCCACAGCCAAGGATAGTTATTTTAATGGTCACGCTAGCGGTTTTGCTTTGCTGAACAGGCGGAAGAAATTCTCGGTGGTGTGTTTGGCCAGATCATCGCGACTGATGCCTTTAAGCTCGGCCACCACTGATGCTGTGTGCGCCACAAAGGCGGGCTCGTTGGTTTTGCCCCGGTGCGGAATAGGCGCAAGGTAAGGCGAATCTGTTTCCACCAGCAGCCGATCCAAAGGCACGGCTTTGACGACCTCGCGCAGGGCTTGGGCTTTTTTAAAAGTCACGATGCCTGAGATTGAAATATAAAGCCCAAATTTGAGCGCTATTTCAGCAAGTTCAGCGCCCGAGCTAAAACAGTGGATGAGCCCCGTAAATGCCCCCTTCCCCATTTCTTCAGTGATGGTGGCTGCCATCTCAGCATCGGCATCGCGGGTGTGAATGACGACCGGCAGTTTGGCTTCGCGCGCGGCAGCCAAGTGAACACGAAAGCTGCGGTCTTGGTCAGCCCGTGGGCTGTGTTCGTAATAAAAATCAAGCCCGGTTTCGCCAAATCCCACAACTTTGTCGTGATCGGCCAATTTCAGCAGGCGCTCCACGTCCACCGCTGGCTCCGAGCCTGCTTCGTGCGGATGAATGCCCACGGTGCATGAAACATCGGCGTATTTCTCGGCGATGGCGCGGATGTTGTCTGCGCGCGTCACGTGAGTGCAGATGGTCAGAAAGTGCCCAACCCCTGCGGCGCGCGCGCGGTCCATCACCGCGTCTTGCTGGGCGGCAAGCTCAGGGAAATCGAGGTGGCAGTGGCTATCAACCAAGTACGTCATAGGGGCCCTTCGCGCCTATTTGCGCCGCAGAACCACAATATCTTGCCAGCCGCGCAGACCGCCAGGAATGTGTTCGACGCATTCAAAGTTTGCATCGTTCCAACGATGTTTCAGGAACTCAGCATCGACAAATGAATTTCCATAGTCAGCCCCGGCATTGGCAAAGTGCACGGTTGCTCGGTCATAAGGCAAATAAATATAGTTCTCAGCGGCGAGCCGCTGTTTCAGAACTTGGGCCTCTGTGCTCGTGAGCGAGAACATGCCCTGATGAACGGATGACGTCGCAATGATATCAAGCGCGGTTGTTCCGTGGGTGGTCAGCAGCAAAATGCCGCCAGGTTGCAGCACCCGCGCCATTTCTGCGCGCCAGGCATCGGTGCGCGCCAACGAGAAGTGCGTAAAAATCGAGAGCGCATAAACGAAATCAAGCGATGCCGTTTCAATCGGCATGGCGGGGTCGGGCGTATTCTGAAGGGTGCGCACCCGCTTCAGGTTTTCTTGGCACCACGTCGCCAAACTCGGGTTTACTTCAACCGCATGTGCCGAGATTCCCTCCATCATATCCAGATACCGCGTTAGCCGCCCACAGCCACAGCCAAAATCCAGGATTCGTTCAGGCCGTTTGCCGGCAACGCGCTCGTAGACAGCAAAAAAGTTTGCGAGGTCAATGAATCCGGTCCAGAGAAAGATTTCTTCCTCTGGTGCAGCCGTTTTAGCCCGCAATTTTTCAGGGGCCACGGGCGAGAGTAAACCGCGCAGCCGACGGTCTTGCGTGTAACCAACCGCATGCGCCCATTCCAAGAACCGATCCGGACCCAGCATCATTGACGTTACTTGCAAGGCGGGCGCGCCGTCGCGCATTTCGGCCAAGCGCGCTTGCATTGCATACGACGAAACGCGGCTGGCAAAACTAGTCACTATTCGCCCTTTCCAGGCTTTGTTGCTTCAGGAGGCGCCCAGCGCGGGAATACCGGGCTGGGGGCAGGCAAGGCGCTGCCGCCCTTCAGCGCATGTGCGTGCCCAAGATGGGCAAAGGTACGCGCATCAGCCGCCACACCCAACTGATCGAGCATTTTGTGAGCTGACGTGGGCACAAAGGGCTGCATCAATATCGCCAAATGGCGTGTGATCTCGGCCATTACATACAGCACCGTGTTCATGCGGGCCGGGTCAGTTTTCTTCAAGGCCCAGGGTGCTTGCTTATCGACGTAGCCATTGGCCGCGCGCACGACCATCCAAATTGCATCCAAAGCTTTATCAAAGGATTGCACATTCATAGCGACGCGTACTGAATCAATGGTATGCGCACAGGCTTTAAGGATTTCCATGTCCTCAGCGGTATAAACGCCAGGCTCTGGTAGCACTCCGCCCAAGCTCTTGGAAATGAACCCAAGGCCACGCTGCGCCAAGTTTCCTAATTCGTTGGCCAACTCACAGTTGATGCGCCCAGAAATAGCAGCCTCAGAAAAGTCGCCGTCATTTCCAAAAGGAATTTCGCGCATCAGGAAATAGCGAATTTGATCCAGCCCGTATTTTTCAACCAACACATTGGGGTCGATGGCGTTGCCCAGTGACTTCGACATCTTCTGGCCTTCCACCGTCCACCAGCCGTGCGCAAACACTCGCGTGGGCGGCGCTAAGTTGGCCGCCATCAGGAATGCGGGCCAATACACACAGTGAAAACGGATAATGTCTTTGCCCACCATGTGCATGGCGTTAGGCCAGAAAGCGGCATAGTCGCCCGCCGTGTTCGGATACCCAAGTGCAGCGATGTAATTCGTGAGCGCGTCGATCCACACGTACATGACATGCTTTTCGTTGCCCGGCACCGGCACGCCCCAGCTAAACGTAGTGCGCGAGATCGAGAGGTCGCGCAAGCCACTCTTCACGAAGCTGGTGATTTCATTAAAGCGGCTTTTAGGCCCAATGAAATTGGGGTTGGCCGTGTAGAATTCCATCAACTTGTCTTGAAAGGCCGCGAGTTTGAAAAAATAGCTCTCCTCCTCGACCCACTCAACCGGAGCGCCAGTGGGTGCGAGCTTCTCGCCCTTGGGGCCTTTGCTCAGTTCACCTTCATCGTAAAAAGCTTCATCGCGCACGGCGTACCAGCCTGCGTACTTCGACAAATAAATGTGGCCGTTCTTTTCCAACTCTTTCCACAACGCCTGACAGGCCGCGATATGGCGGGGCTCGGTGGTGCGGATAAAATCATCATTGGAGATTCCCAGCACGCCAGCCAGTTCACGGAATGTTTTTGAATTGCGGTCGCACAGTTCAATCGGTTCGATACCCTGGTCTTTGGCGGCCTTGGCGACTTTCTGGCCGTGCTCGTCGGTTCCGGTGAGAAGTTTGACACTGAGGCCATCAAGGCGCTTAAACCGTGCCAATACATCGCAGGCTATGGTTGTGTATGCATGGCCGATGTGCGGCTTATCATTGACGTAGTAAATCGGCGTTGTGATGTAAAAGGTATCGGTCACGGGTTTGGGCTCTGGCTTTAAATGTGGTTAGTCCTATAGCGCGCCTAGCCAAGGCCCGCAAACGGCCAAAAAACGAGTGGGAAGTGAAGGCGCAATGGCCTGTTTTGTCTATGTTCTGGGCTGTCGCGATCAGGCTGGCGTGCGTACCTATGTGGGCTGGACCACAGACCTTGAGGCCAGGCTAGCCAGCCATAACGCAGGCACCGGGGCCAAATCCACGCGCGGCCGAAGCTGGGTGTTACTTTATGCCGAGCGGTATAACTATCGCCATGAAGCCATGAGCCGCGAGTGGCACTTGAAGCGCGACCATAGATTCCGAAACGCGTTAAAGATCAGCCTCTAGGTTATCATCGACATCTGCTTTATTGTTAGTGCTCGGGATGATGCGGTTTCCCGGTTAGGCACCAGCCCAAGTACCGCGCGATTTTCCTCTATAGGATATTGCGTATGGCCTTGCCTCTTTCATCCCCCCACGATCTTTCGCGGCCTTCTCTCCGCCGCCGTTGCATGCTGGCGATGTGTGGCCTTGCGCCACTGAGTATGAGCTTGCACAGCGTTGAGGCAAAGCAACCACAAACCAAAGTCCTGTTCGTTTGCCAGTATGGAAGTGTCAAAAGCGCGATTGCACGAGAAGTGTTTAAGCGCGCCGCTGCTGGCCGTGGTCTTTCTGTGAGTGCGGTTTCGCGCGGCATAACGCCTGAAGAGCACCTGTCGGCAGAACTGACTACCAAACTGGATGCCGAAGGCATTGACACACGTTCGGAAGCCTTAACCGTGCTAAGTCAGAACGATATCGCGAATGCGAGTATTGTCATTTATTTTGATCGAATTCCCGAGGTCTTCGATCTGAAATCCAAAGCGGCGCAAGATTGGTCTGATGTGCCCTCCATGAACAATGAATATCAGCGCGCGCGCAGCATTCTTGATACACGAATGACGAATTTGATCTCGGAACTCAAAGCAAGAAAAAGCGATTAAAGATATCTCACCACCCGCACTTTCGCGTTTTGTTCTGCTCGCGCAGGTAAACCATCAGTGGTTCAAAGTAGGCCACGATGGCCGAGCCGTCCATCTGGCGCGAGCCCGTGAATTGTTCCAGCGCATCGGGCCAGGGTTGCGATGAGCCCAAGGCCAGCATGGCATTAAACTTCGCGCCCACCTCTTTCGATCCGAAAAAAGAGCACCGATGCAGCGGGCCTTTCCAACCCATGGAGTCGCATGCGGCTTTGTAGAACTGATATTGCAGAATACGCGCCAAGAAATAGCGCATGTAAGGCGTGCCAGCGGCGATGTGATACTTGGCTGCTGGGTCGAAATCTTCGGCTGTCCTCGCCACAGGTGGGCGCACACCCTGGTAGTCTTTGCGCAGTTTCCACCAACCTTCGTTATAAGTCGCTGGTGTGAGTTGGCCCGAGAACACCTGCCAGCGCCATTTATCGATCAACAAGCCAAACGGCAGGAACGCCACACCGTTCATGGCGCGCTGCATCAGCAGGCCTACATCTTTCGAAGCATCAGGTACGGTATCAATAAGCCCAATTTGTTTGAGGTATTCGGGCGTAATCGAAAGCGCGATCATATCGCCAATCGCTTCGTGGAAACCGTCATTGGCCCCCTCACGAAATAACACCGGCTGGTCCTTGTAAGCGCGCTGGTAAAAGTTATGCCCTAACTCGTGGTGTACGGTTTGGAAATTCTCAGCATCCACCTGCGTGCACATTTTAATGCGGATGTCGTCTCTATCGTCGAGATTCCAGGCCGAGGCATGGCACACCACCTCACGGCCTGCGGGTTTGACAATTTGCGAACGCTCCCAGAAGCTTTGCGGCAACGGGTCAAAGCCTAGCGAGGTAAAGAACCCCTCGCCGGTTTTTACAATTTTCTCGGGCGTAAAGTTTTTTGCTTTTAGGATTTTGTTCAGATCAATCGCTGGGCCGATGTTTTTTGGTTCCACCAAATCATCAATTGCCCCCCACTCCTGCGCCCACATGTTGCCCAAAAGGTCGGCGCGAATGGGCTGGTTGAGCGGCACGATGTCATTGCCATATTTTTCGTTCAGCTTTCCACGCACATGGCAGTGCAGTTCATCGTAAAGCGGTTTTACTTGTGCCCAGAGCCGATCAACTTCAACCGCAAAGTCATCAGCAGGCATGTCGTAACCCGAGCGCCATAGCGCACCCACATCCGCATATCCCAACTCACGCGCGCCTCCGTTACCGATCTCGACCATACGGGCGTAATCAGCTTTCATGGGTTTAGCGACCGCATGCCACTTGGTCCACACCTCGGAAAGTTTCGCCGGGTCGCGCAGTGTTTGCATCAACACTTCAGTTTCATTCTGGGCAACGGTTTTGCCGCCAAACTCGATCTTGCCTGTGGAGTAGGCTGACGACAGCCGCGTAGTCACCGCGGCCAACTCGGATATGAGTTCCCGGTTTCTTGGGGCAGGTAAGGTAATCCCCTGCTTTATAAAATTTAGCTTTCGTCGCAAATTCTCTGAAACGTTCACTTGGTCATATCTGCTGGCTTCGGCAGCTAAATCTACGGCTAGTTTTGTTGAGCGCTCGCGTATTTTAGCCACAAGCCACTGAGTGTCGTAAGTGATGTTCGTCGCGTAGGCCCAGTTTGTGTGCGAGGCATCTTCTCTGAGCGCAGCCAATTCTTGCTCGGCTTTGATGACAAAAAGGCCTGCATCATTCTCTGTTGGCAAGGGTTTGGACTTCAGCATTTCCATGCTGTGCACAGGCACGGCTGTGGACAGTAGCGCCGCGATACTAAAGATGACAGTGCGTGAAAACAGGCGACTTGGGAACGTCATGGAGCACTCCCTGTGTGGTGTCATTCTCCGTTAAATCTTAGCCGCTGTTTCGACCTTCATCAATGCGGCCATCAGGCTGCGTTTTTTGTCGAGGTTGATGGCATCCGTGCGTGTGGCAAGGTGCGTAATCTGTTGCCAGATGTCGGCCCAGACCGCAGGCGATGCGGCCGCCGCCAATTTCGTACTCGCCGCCCGCTCGCCTGGAATAATCTCAGCGGCGTGATGCAAGGTATTTTGCGCACCAAGGGCAGCCACGCGCGCCAGCCACCATGATAATAATCCTGTGAGCGTGCGGAAGGCATCGCCCTTCATGGCTTGGTCACCCAGCGCATGAAGTTTTGCGATGCTGAACTTTGGCGCATCCTCCAGCAGACCAATGAGATCGCGAAACAGCCCGATGCCGCCCTCGTCTGCTAACTCAAGTGCGCGGCCAATACTGCCATCGGCCAAAATGGCAAGTGGTGTCACATCGCTGGCTTTGATGTCGGGGCGATATCGCCCGATCAAGGTTGCAACTTGGGTTTGGGTCAGGGGGCGCAAATCAAGACGGCGGCAGCGCGATCTGATGGTGGGCAGCAATCGGTCAGCGTTATGCACAACCAGAAACAACAGCGCCCGCGCCGGTGGTTCTTCCAAAATTTTGAGAACCGCGTTGGCTGCATTCTGATTCATTTCGTCAGCGGCATCAATCAACACCGCGCGCCACGCACCTTCGGCTGGCGTCATCGCCATAAAACCGCCGATCTCGCGAACTTCGTCGACGCCAATCACAGTTTTACGTTTGGTTTGCTTGGCGTCAGACCAAGGTCGTTCGATACTACGAAAATCGCTATGCCCCATCGCACCAACGCGGCGAAACACCGGGTCGGCCGCTGACATCTCTAATGTTTTGGGCGCGGGCTGTGCGCCGAATAAATCTGGCCCGCTGTTTGCGCCGTCTTGGGTTAAGGCAAACCGCGCCATCCGGTATGCCAACGTGGCCTTGCCGATGCCGCGTGGGCCTGCAATCAACCACGCATGAGCCAGCCGCCCCCCATGCCACGCATTGAGATAGGTTTTTTCTGCGGCATCATGGCCAATCAAATACGGATTGGCCCGAGGTGCTGGGACTGAGTCTTCTTCAATCTTGGAATCTTCACGTGGCATGGAGCACTTGAAGTACTGCGTTCAGGGCCGCAGCATGGATGGTATCAATGCTTTGGGTGGCATCGATGACTTTGCAACGTTTCGGCTCGGCTTTGGCGATACTCAGGAACCCTTGCCGGAGGCGTTCGTGGAAATCATGGCCCATGCGTTCGTAACGGTCTTCGGCGGCTGACTTTGCCATTTCAGGGCGGGCCAACGCGCGCTTTAATCCGATTTCGACCGGCAAGTCCAAAATCAATGTCAGAGTGGGCCTGAAGTCACCCAGGACGGCGTGATGGAGTTCTTGAATCGCTTTGCGATCAACCCCATGCCCATAGCCTTGGTAAGCCATCGTAGAATCTGCAAACCGGTCCGAAATCACAACTTTGCCTGCTGCGATGGCAGGCTGAATTTTATGGACCACGTGGTCGCGCCGTGCCGCGTAATGCAACAGCACTTCCGTCATACCGTCCCAGCGGGCCACATCGCCCGTGAGCAGCAATTGCCGTACAGATTCAGCGCCTGGCGAGCCACCCGGTTCACGGGTCAACACAACGTCATAGTTTTTTGCTTGAAGAGCAGCGGCTAATAACTTGATCTGAGTGGATTTTCCCCCACCCTCGCCGCCTTCAAATGAAATGAAAAAACCTTGCCCCACGGCGCACCCTTTATCCGTCAGCACGATAGCGGTGCACGCGCGGAAATACTACTGCGCGGGTGCGGCTGTAGGCGCTGGGCGGCTTGCGGGTTTGGGCGGGCCTAAAAAGATATACATTGCGGCCGCCTGCAGCCGTCCGATTAACCCCAAACGGCCAACCGCTTCACCCGCGGCAATGGGGACTTGCAGCGGTTCCATGCCTTTGGCCTCAATCACCAGTTTCCCAACCTCGGTACCTTGCGCAATCGGTGCGGGCAGCGGCCCATCATAGATGGCTTTTACACTGACGGTTTGCGCTTGCGCGCGCGGCAAAGTCACAACCAGATCGCGCTTGATGACCAACGGTATTGATGCTTTGTCGCCTAACCACACATCAGCATCAGTCACTTTGTCGCCCGCGACAAACAAATTGCGATTTGTGAACTCACGAAACCCCCAATCCATGAGCTTGGACGTCTCTTCATCGCGGGCCTTAATGCTGGCCATACCGTTTGCGGCCATCACCAGCCGGCGCCCATTGCGGATAGCCGAGGCGGTCAATCCATACCCGGCAGCCTCAGTGTGGCCAGTTTTCAAACCGTCGGCACCGCTACCAACCTTGTAGAGCAGCGGATTGCGGTTGCCTTGGGTAATGCCGTTATAGGTGAAGTTGGTCTCGCTATAGATCGAGTAATATTCGGGAAAGTCAGTGATAATCCGCCGTGCTAACACGGTCAGGTCGCGCACCGTCATGTAGTGCTCAGGGTGCGGCAGGCCAGTTGCGTTCATGAAGTGGCTATTCACCAAGCCAATTTCTTTGGCCTTGGCGTTCATTTTGTCTGCAAAGGCTTCTTCACTGCCGGCTAAGTTTTCCGCCAGGACAATGCACGCATCATTGCCTGATTGAATAATCATGCCGCGCAGTAAATCTTGAACCTTCACTTTTTCGGCAGGATTAAGAAACATCGTCGACCCGCCCGAGGCAGCACCGCCGGTTTTCCAGGCATTCTCCGACACACTCATTTCGTCGGTGAGCGCCACCCTGCCCGCCTTGATGGCGTCAAATACGAGGTAAGCCGTCATCAGCTTGCTCATGGAGGATGGGGGCATACGTTCGTCGGGCTGCTTTGAATCCAGCACCGTGCCGGTTTGAAAATCGAGCAAAATGTATTCCCGCGCAGCAATGTCGATAGGCTGGGCCTGTGCAGTCAGTGCCAAGCATGCAACTGCAAGGACCAATCCAAGGCCGCGCAATCGTATGATTTTGGGTATTGTCATTGGTGGCATCCCGGAACTGTCAGTTGTAACGCCCATTGTGATGAATCACTGAGGCGTGGTTGAGTTTAAAACCTGACGATTTGTGCGTCTTCGTAACCATAAGACTTCACTTGCCCCAGCAGCTTTTCCGCACCGCTGTCGTCTTGCAGCGGGCCCAGGCGCACCCGGTAAAGCTGTTTACCCGCGACACTAATGGTGACGATGAAAACGTTACCGAACTCGCGCAACTGCTGTTCGAGGCGATGCGCATTGGATGGATCAGAAAAAGCGCCAGCTTGAATGTAGACCCCTGAGCCTGCTGGCAAATCGACTTTGCCTTTGCCTGGAATAGCGCGCTGCGGAGTGGTTGGTTCCGGCAGCTTTGCCAATTGCGGGGCCTTTTTGGCACCTTTGGCTGGGGCAGATATGGTGGGCGCGCCTTTGACCTCGATTGATTTCAACGGCTGCGCTTTTGCGGGTGGTAAAGGTTGGGCCGGGATTGCATTTGTAGGCGCTGGTGGCTCAAGTGCTGCAGACGAAACAACCGCGCGCGGTGAAGCCGTTATCGGGGGCAGTTCACCTGGGGCTCGTGCGATGAGTTGATTTTTGAGCATCATGCTCTCGTCGCGATCAATCTGTACGCGCACGCGCGCCGTGCCTTGTTCTTTGAAACCCAGCAACTGCGCGCCTTGGCGGGAAATATCGATGATGCGCTTGCTTTTGAATGGTCCCCGGTCATTTATCCGTAACTTGAGCGACCGACCGTTATCTAAGTTCGTGACGTTCACGATACTGGGCAGCGGCAAGGTTGGGTGAGCTGCGGTGAGGTCATTCATATCAAAGCGCTCGCCATTGGCGGTGCGCTTGCCGTGGAAGTCTGGGCCGTACCAAGACGCGACCCCCTCCTCGACATATGAATAATCCTCAGAGGGATAATACCAAACGCCGTCCACCTGATACGGTTTGCCGACCTTATAAAGTCCGGCCTCGGGCGCAGTGGCTTGCGGCTTAGGTGCGACCACGGGTGGTGGTGGCGCACGGCCAGTCGAGCAGGCAGCCAGGGCGCTCCCAAGCACTAGCAAAGTCAGTAATCGTCGCGGGCTTATCGTGAAGTTCGCCAGGCGCATGATCTAGTATGAAAAGTTGTTGTAACTACAATAGCTTGTAGTTTACCGGGCCGAGTCGGTAAAGGCAACCCCTTGGGTTGGTGGGGCGCACGGCTGGCCAAGTTCGCTTGCCGAAGCCAAAGATTTGACCAGTTTTTGACTGGCATACCCGTCTGCTGGCAACCGACAGGCTAACTGGTATTTGCGCAAAGCCCTGCGGGTGGCACTGCCCAAGGTTCCGTCGGGCTCGGCCTCGAGGTAGCCATACTTTTTCAACGCGGTTTGGAGTTGCATCACTTGGTCGCGCGACAGTGGATCTTCGTTCACGCGCCCCCCTGCAAAGGATGCCCCGCCGGTAATGCGATCAGACAAATGCCCGACTGCAAGCGCATATGAAATCGAGCGGTTCCACTTCAGGATGAGTCGGAAGTTATCATAAACCAGGAACGCTGGTCCGTTGACGCCCGCTGGAATAATAAGCGCGGCATTGATGTTCTGTTTGGGCAAGGCCTTACCATCACTACGCGTGATCCCCAAAGCTGCCCAAGCTGAGAGTGGCTTTATCGTTTCAGAAGCATTGCTATCTAAGCTAGCCAAACTGAGGTCGAGGCCTTTGGGAAGTTGAACCTCCCTGCCCCAGCTCCATTTCCCGTCCCATCCTAAGTCACGCAAGTAATTGGCCCCCGAGCCCAGGGCATCGGGGGTTTGCGACCACACATCAATCCGCCCATCCCCGGTTTCATCGACCGCGTGGCGCAGAAAAGTTGAGGGCATAAATTGCGTTTGACCCATCGCGCCCGCCCATGAGCCCACCATCTTGTCGGCGGCGATATGGCCCTTGTCGATAATCAGCAGGGCATCAAACAGCTCGGTGCGAAAGAAGCTGGCACGGCGTCCATCGTAAGCCAGGGTTGCCAGGGCATTGACGACCGAAAACCCACCAAGGTTACGCCCGTAGTTGGTCTCCAGGCCCCAAAACGCAACCAGGAACCGGCCAGGCACGCCGTATTTTTTCTCCAGCCGCTTCAATAACTCCTGATTGGCATTCAGCCGTGCAATGCCGTCTTTCACGCGGGCTTCGGAAACCGCCGAGTCCAAATAACGCCAAAAAGTTTGGGTAAATTCCGGCTGCTTCCGATCAAGCTCAACCACACGTGAAATCGGGGTGATTTTGTCGATAGTCGCAGCCAGCGTTGCTTCAGAAATGCCTTTGCCTGCGGCCTCGGCGCGCAGGCTTTTGAGCCAGGTCTGAAAGGCTTTGCTGTCAGCTTGTGCTGGTGCTGCAGGAGACGCAGCTGCCGGGGGCGTTGGTGTACCTGGCGTCGGCGTGGCCGGCGTTGCGCAACCTGCCAAGACAAGGCAATGGCCGATCATTATGACTGAAAACGCAAGCCGAAAGCGCATGTGGCGAAAGATTTGCATTTTCCCTGATAACATAACTTGGTGCTTCGTCTATATAATTCAGAGTTTTCTGGGGCGATGGCCCTCGCCGCACGTGACTCTGTCGGTGCGATTTGAGTAAACTACAGCGTTGGATATCTTGCCTATACAGGGCAGGAAAACGGGGTTTTTAAGATGCAAGAGCAAACACAAGCTGTCGATCAAGCGGCGCAGGCTGTGGGCCAAGCCCAAAATGCTTTCCAGTATGGGTCAAATCCGCCGCCGCCAGCCATTACCGATGCCGGGATTTTGGACGGTTGGTTTTTCAATATGTTTGCTGGTGCGATTGATATTCAAGTCGCCTCGCCGGTTCTGACGGCGGTTTATTTTGGCTGCATCGCTGCCTTGGCCTTTTTTCGTTTGAATACTGATAACCCCGTCAAGTTTCTCGCCTGTACTGGCATTTATATTTACACCACGATCCAAGCATTCACACTTTTTCAAGCCAGCCCCTATGTCGTCGATTACACGACGCCGGGTTGGCAAGTGACCGCCAAAACTGTTTGGTTTTCATTTCTGTTCACAACCCTCGGTGTGTGGGGCATTTCACGGATTGGCCAAAGCGCTGTGATGTGGCTGCTGTCAACGGGCCTTGGGCCCTTGATGCGCATGATTAATCCGCTGCGACTGATCGACAAATTACGCTCTAGCGACGCTGCCCTAGACGGTATGGATGAGGCTTCGGACAAAGACCCCAAACGCCAGCTCACCGCCATTATGTTTACTGACATTGTTGGCTATTCAAAGCAGATGGGCGCTAACGAAGCGGCCACAGTTAAAAAACTTGCGATTCATAATGAAATCATGCGCGGTCAGATTGTGCGCAATCGTGGCACCGTCATCAAAACCATTGGTGATGCATTCATGGTGCGCTTTCGCTCTGCCGAGAATGCGGTGCAATGCGCGATGGACTGCCAAAAAGCCATTGGCGATTATAATAAAACCAAGTTGCCCGATGACCAGTTCCACATTCGCATTGGTGTGCACATGGGCGAAGTCATCCATACCACCAACGACGTGTTCGGCGAAGGCGTGAACATTGCCGCACGTATTGAGCCCAAAGCCGACCCCGATGGCATAGCGGTGTCAGACGTCATCGCCAACGCATGCCGGAATAAAGTGCCGGCGCACTTCCAAAGTATGGGACGCCTGCCGATGAAGAACATCGCCAACCCGCCCGAGCTTTTCAAAGTTTACGCCATTGAACAGCAAGCAACCGCGAAAGTTGCCAAAACCGCTGCGGCACCTGCGGGGGCATCAACTCCTGGCGGCGTGTTTAAGATTTAGAGGTTATCCAATGTCACGGGCAAGTGCCGAAAAAGCGCCAACGAAAATGAGCAAGTTGGCGAATGGCAATCGCAAATCTAGAATTATCGATGGTGCCAAAAAGTGGAAACTCCAAAGCATTAGTGCTCATAGCAACAGTTTCGGATCTGACCTTCAAGGAGCCTTCAAAAAAAACGTCGATAAAGCGCGCCGCGATAACAAGCGCATTACAGGTTCTGCCGACTTTGCACCCAGCAAACGCTGAGAGGCCGATATTTTGGATTGTTGCTGGCCCTAATGGGTCCGGTAAAAGCAGTCTTTACGAAGGCACGAATATCGAGGCTTTTGGCCGGTCAGTTTGGATCATCAATCCCGATATACTTTCTGCGCGCATTAGTG
>JANLSL010000080.1:0-1888 GCA_031362385.1 Alphaproteobacteria bacterium
GGTGGGCTCAAGCTTCCCCCCCAAGCAGGGCTCGGCCCGCTGACCCCCAACCCTCCTCAAATTGTAGATGCGCCGCCGATCGTGACACGCTTCATCGGTCAAGTGATCAGCACCACTTACACAGGTGCAGCGGTTATTCAAATGCCAGCAGGTGAAATGCAGCTGAATGTGCGGGCTAACCTGCCCGTTGGTACAAGCGTGACCATTGAAGTTCTTGCAGCTCAGCCACCACGTCCTGATGGCTTTATCCCACTGCCGCCAACCCCCAGCCCGCCTGGCCTGCCATTGACCACGCCAACAACCGGCTGGCCCAGTATCACTGAAGCTTTGAACGTGCTGCAGCGCTCTGATCCACAGGCAGCCGCGCAATTAACTGCTGCATTACCCGATGGTGGACCGCGCACCGCCGTTGCCACCATGGCATTCGCCCAAGCCATGCGCTCGGGCGACGCGCGCCAATGGCCAGGCGACAGTGCTTTGCGCGGATTAGAACGCGCCGGGCCACGCGGCGCACAGTTGGCCGCGCAAATCTCGGGCGAAGTCCGTGAGATGGCAGCGCGGGCACCTGAAGCGCAAGCCGATTGGCGCACCACGCCTATGCCGTGGAATCTTGAGGGTAAGATTGAGCGGGTGAATTTGATTTCGCGCCGCGAAGATGCAGGCGAAGAAGAAGGTGAAGCAAAAAAGAAAAGCGGTAAAGGGAAAGGAACGCGCTTTCTGGTTAACCTTGAGTTGTCACGCCTCGGGGAAATGCAACTCGATGGCATGTTTGTTAAAAGCAGTCGTGGCTTTGACATGATGATTCGTACCAAAGACCCCCTGCCCGAGAATATGCGCCAGGACTTGGCAGGCATTTTTGCCAATAGCAACGCTGCGATGGGCCTGAAAGGTGGGCTGACATTTCAGGTGGTCAAGAAATTCGCTGACCCGACCAACACCAAAGCCGCACCAAAAGATCGCGGCGGGATGTGGGCCTAAATATGGTTCACGGCAACCACGGCTGATCAGATGTGCGTAACGGCGGTAATGGGCCACGCACTTTACCTCCATTCATAAATGGTTCGTTGTCTGTGCGAAAACGAGCGACGTAGTCAGCTGGCGTTACGCCAATCCAGCGCACAAACGTGCGGCGTAGTTGCTGATCAGACTCAAAACCTGAACGATCTGCTATTGTGAGCAAAGGCAATGCCGTGTCTTCGATCAACTGCCGCGCACGTTCCAACCTGGCGCGCTCAACATACTTCGCTGGTGTGAGTCCGGTCTCGGTGGCAAAAACACGCGCAAAGTTTCGCGGGCTCATTCCCACACGGGCAGCCAGCGCATCAACCGACAAGTCCTCAGTCAAATGATCAGCGATCCATACGGGCAGATCATGCAGCGCATCACACGTCGTGGTCTGGGCCAAGAGCGCAGTCGAAAATTGTGACTGTCCGCCTGCCCGCTTGAGAAACATCACAAGTCGCCGCGCAACATTCATCGCGAGTTTGCGGCCCACATCCTCCTCAACCAACGCCAGGGCTAAATCCATCGCGGCTGTACCGCCTGCGGAAGAATAAACATTGCCGTCCTTGATATAAATGTTATCAGCAGAAACTTGTAAATTCGGGAATTGTTGGCGTAACCGATCACACTGCGCCCAATGAGTCGTCACCTTCTTTTTTGCAAGCCCTGCCGCCGCAAGCAAAAATGCGCCGGTGCACAACGAGGCGATACGTGTGGCTTTGGCCGCCGCGCGCTTGACCCACATAATTAAGTCTGTGTCCGCTAATGCTACTTCGATCGGGCCCCAGCAGCCGCCCGACAATAATAACGTGTCGATCTTCCGCTTGGCAGATTTCACCGTTTGATCCGGGACAATCTTGAGCCCCATTTCCAACGTGACGGGGCC
>JANLSL010000097.1:0-3271 GCA_031362385.1 Alphaproteobacteria bacterium
CGTTGAGTAAACCACGGCGTTATTGAGCGTCGCACAGCCCCGCGTTTTGCAGGGCTTGCCGTTCAGGGTGGTGGCGTGGCCCGCGCCGCCGATCCAGCGTTCGTTCAATGCTGCATGATTGATGCATCCCAACCACGGAACACTTTTATGCATCAACCCAATCAGTGTGCCGAACAACGGCACACCGTTGATGAATGATTGTGTGCCGTCAATCGGATCAAGCACCCACACCCACTCTGCATCGGGGCGATGTTGCCCATGTTCTTCACCAATAATACCATGGTCGGGGAATGCGGCAGCGATCATGTCGCGCATTTTGGCCTCGCTATCGCGGTCAGCCACTGTGACGGGCGAGGCGTCAGTCTTGGTATCGACAGTGATGTTCTTGCGGAAGTGCCCCAAAATAATTTCAGCACTGGCGTCGGCAAGGCGGTGAGCCAAACCAATGCACTGAGCCGAATAAGAGGCGACGGAGAATGGGTCCGAGCTCATCGCTGCTCGGGGTTTGGATTTACTTTGCGACCGTTTCAAGTGGCGGAGGGTTCTCGGTGTTGGACATCAAGAACTTAATCACGCTGGCGCGCTCGGCTGGCTTCTTCAAGCCTACGAATGACATTGTTCCCTTGGGTGCGAGGCGCTTGGGGTTTTCCAGGTAATCATCAATCTTCAGGTAGTCCCACTTGCCACCGATAGCCTTCAGTGAATCGCTGGTCTTGAACCCGTTGCGGTCGCCGATGTCATCGCCCAATATGTTGTGCAAGTTCGGGCCCGTGCCGTTTTTGCCGCCAACATCAATCGTGTGGCAGGTTTGGCACTTACGGAACACGGCTTTGCCATCTTCCACATTGGCCGCTAAAATCATCGGGCGGATGTCAGGGCGTTCAACGGCACCGCCGCCGCTAGTCGCAGCTACGGCAACTTCAGGGACTTCAATCGGGTAAGCGAAAGTTTCCAGGGCCGGCTTTTCAGCTGGCATCACAAAGCCGCCAATAATATTGACGATGATGATGGCCAAGAAGGCCATCCAAAAGCCGCTGATCACGGTCCAATAGAGCGGGCTTTGAACGGCTAGCGCTTTTTGATCGGACATCGATAAGTCCCCAAGAAAACAACAAGGTCTGAGCAAGTACGAGCAGTCAACCTAAGCTTTTACCCCGTTTGGCAAATTCGCGCTCTGAATATCGGGTTTGGCTAAGAATCTCAATACGAAACAAGGGCAAAGCCGCCAATCGCCGGGCAGGGTGCGTGCGCATTCCACCTTGGCCGCAGGGCTGGCTTCCTTTATGTCTCTGGCCCTCAGAATGTATGGGTTTTCGCCCCGCTTGGGGTTGCAAACCCCTCGCAACTCAAGAAGTGCTGGATTTGAATGTCTTCTGAAGCCCTCATTGTTATCCCTTCGCGGCTCAAGGCGACTCGCCTGCCCAACAAGCCCCTGGCCATGATCGGCGCGGCACCCATGATTGTGCATGTGTGGCGGCGCGCGGTGGCGGCCCACGCGGGCCCCGTTGTGGTGGCCTGTGGCGACCCAGAAATTGCCGACGTCATTACCAAGGCAGGGGGCCAGGCAGTGATGACCGACCCTGGCCTGCCCTCAGGCTCAGACCGGGTTTATGCAGCGGCTGAAAGTTTTGACCCCACTGGCAAATATCAGATCATCGTTAATGTGCAGGGCGATTTACCGACGCTTGACCCGGCGATCGTGGCGGCTTCCATCACACCGCTGGCGCGCGCGGAATTTGATATTGGTACGCCGGTCGCACTTATTACCAAGCCTGAAGAACTCACCGACGACGCGGTTGTAAAGCCAGCGGTGATTTTCAAACCAGGCGAAACCATTGCCGCAGCACTTTATTTCAGCCGGAATTTAATCCCGTCGGGACAGGGTTCGCATTACCATCACATCGGTGTCTATTCATTCCGCCGCGCCGCGCTGAAAACATTTGTTGGGCTTAACCCCACGGCGCTTGAGTTGCGCGAGCGCTTAGAACAACTACGCGCCATTGAACATGGTATGCGTATTGGTGCTGTGCTGGTGGACACCATTCCGCTGGGTGTTGATACGCCTGCCGACCTGGAACGGGCGCGCAAACTTTTAGGCGTTGCCTAACATGGCGCGCACGGCAAAAACCAATAAAGGCAACATCGCATTCCAGGGCGAAATCGGCTCCTATTCGCATCATGCCTGCCGTACGCGCTTTGCGAAATTAAACCCACTGCCATGCCCAACGTTTGAAGACGCCATCAACGCGGTGCACGACGGCAAAGCGCAGCTTGCCATGATTGCGGTTGATAACTCGGTGGCGGGTCGTGTGGCCGATGTGCATCATTTGTTGCCGGGGTCTGGCCTTAAAATTGTCGGCGAACATTACCAACCCATCCACCATCATTTGCTGGCGGTAAAGGGTGCAAGCCTCAAGACCATCAAGCGTGTGGAAAGCCATATTCATGCGCTTAGCCAGTGCCGTAAGTTCTTACGCAAGAATAAATTCAAAGCCGTGGTTGTGCTTGATACCGCCGGTGCCGCGCGTGCGGTTGGCGCACGTCACGACATCACAGTGGCTGCCATTGCCTCTGAAGCTGCTGGCAAAATTTACGGGCTCAAATCACTCAAGGCGAACATCGAAGATGAAAAGCACAATACCACGCGCTTTCTGATCATGTCGCGCGCCGCGGCTCAGCCTTCACCCAAGGCCAAGTGCGTCACCTCGATGATCTTCCGTTTGAAAAGCATACCTGCGGCACTTTACAAGGCGCTGGGCGGGTTTGCCACCAACGGCATTAACCTGACAAAGCTTGAGAGTTATTTGATCGGTGGTTTTTTCAAAAGTGCCGAGTTCTATGTGGAGGTCGAAGGCCACCCCGATGCGCCTGGTTTTAAACATGCATTGCGTGATTTGGCGATGTATTCGGACCGCATTGAATTTCTAGGCACGTACCCTGCCGATGCGTTCCGGTTTCAGGGGCGCTAGAACGAGACGGTGTCCTGGGAATTGTCCCTGCGAGATTCACAAATGCCTCACACACTGCTCGTCATGCTCGTGCTTGACACGAGCATCCAGGGTTAAAAACCCCGTCTGCGTATTTTACCCTGGGTCTTCGGGTCAAGCCCGAAGACGACGGATAAATTTTAACTAGGGCGTGTCGTCAATTAGGGGATTCCCTTGGGCGAGGATAAGTGATTCATAGGCAGTCGGCCAGTTTTGATGGAGCCGACCGATGCGCCGATATGCCCTTCGCGACGATCAGTGGGAACGGATCAAGGATTTGCTGC
>JANLSL010000100.1:0-19891 GCA_031362385.1 Alphaproteobacteria bacterium
AAATAACTCATGAGCCAGGATATATGATAGCGCTGTCATATTGATAGGCTTGGCACTGGTCTTTTTGCAAGCGAGAGATGGGCATCACCTCCGTTAGGCCTTAGTGGGTGCGGCTGTCGAGGCCCTGAGAACAAGTTCATGGGGTAAGCGCCGGTGGACAAACTCACCCCTGACGCCGAACAAAAGGCTTGCCGCCGCATAGGCAAGCTCGCGGGTGGGTTGTCGAACGGTCGTCAGTGGTGGCCAGAGCTGGCTCGCCAGGGCCGTATCGTCGAAGCCCGCCACCGACAATTGGCCCGGAAGTGTCAATCCGCGCCGATGCGCTACAGTCAAAACGCCAGCAGCCATATCGTCATTGCTGGCAAAAATTGCCGTCGGCGGGGTTTGCAGATCCAGCAGAATATCTGCCGCCGCCTCGCCTGACGTAAAGTCAAAGGCGCCAGGTAAAACGTACTTTGGTTCATACGAAACGCCCGCCCTATCGAGGGCTCGGCGATATCCATAGAGCCGCAAATCGCTGGCGGCATGGTTGGAGTGCCCGATAATAAATCCAATCTTCCGATGACCCAGCGCGATCAGATGGCTGGTCATATCGTCAGCCGCCTTCACGTCATCCATCGATACCGATGACGAGCGCGCATGTTCGGTTCCGGGCGAGATCCTCACGTAGGGAACTTTGCGGCGCTCGAGCTCTTGCAACACCACGGCAGCATCTGTGACGGGTGAGGATAAAATCACGCCATCGACTTGTGTCTGATCGATCAAACCGCCGATTTCGCTGGCCAAGTTGGGAGAAGAAACATCAGAGGGTTGCGCCAACAAGCGCACACCTTCTTCAGTGCAGCGGGCCCAAACGCCCGTCTGAATCTGGTGTATGTAGTGCGGACTGTGATTGTCGTAGATCAGCGCAATTTGAAAACTACGTTTTCCGGCAAGAATGCGGGCAGCAGCACTAGGAGTGAATTGCAACTCTGCAACCGCACGCTCAACGCGCTCTCGCGTATCGTCAGAAACATAGCGCTCTTTGTTCAGTACCCGCGAGACGGTTTTCATCGAAACGCCAGCGGCGACCGAGACCGTCTTGATGGTTGTGCGGAAGCTCGGTTTATCTTCGTCCTTCATACGATTGGTACAGTGCATTCTTAAAATGGTCACAGGATGAAGCGGTAAGCTTACCTGTCCCAAGCTAGCTTCAAAAGAGTGTATTCCCAGGCTCGACCTCGCCAACCCCCCTCGATAGCAGCGGATTCCTTTAAGAAAATGCGCTACACTGTGCATCCAAGCATTTTTGTACCCTAACCCATATCTTTCTTACACTTGGACCACTTTATCCCGCCACCTCCTGCAAATGGTTGTTCAGAGATGAGGCTTGTTGTTGTCGATGTGGGCGGAACCCACATTCGGTTTGCGATAGCTAAATGCGGACCTCATCACTCAGTTGAGCTTGAACAACAGATGGTTGTGAGGACCGCGGAATATGCCAACCTAAAATCGGCCTGGGCTGCATTTGAAAAAGCCGCAGCGCCCCTTCCTCGTGACGCTGCAATTGCAGTCGCCTGCCCGACCGATGGACCGGTGCTGCGTCTGACAAATATTGAGTGGACCATGGTTAAGGACGATTTGGCGCATGACCTCGGTCTTGAGCGCGTTTTAGTCCTGAACGATTTTGTAGCAGTTGGTCATGCTGTTGTGTGTGCGCCGGACGATCAACTTATTCATGTGTGTGGGCCGCAGCGCCCCCTGCCCGCGACAGGCATCATCAGTGTTGTCGGGCCGGGCACAGGCTTGGGTGTAGCGCAAATATTTCAATCAAAAGATAGCACACAGGTCATAGCAACAGAGGCCGGCCACATTAGTTTTGCACCTGAAGACGACCTAGATGATGCCATCTTGGCACGACTGCGCCAAAAACATGGTCGCGTATCAGCCGAACGCGTCGTCTCTGGGCCAAGTCTTGTAGACATCTACGAAGTGTTAGCTGAAAAGCAGAACCTTCAGCGTCAAACAGTGACAGACAAGATGCTTTGGCCACTGGCTTTGGCAGGAACAGATCAACTGGCAAAAGCTGCGTTGGAAAGGTTTTGCCTCAATCTCGGCCGCGTCGCAGGAGACGTTGCTTTGGCACAGGGTGCCAGCGGTGTCGTCATTGCGGGCGGCTTAGGATTAAGGCTTGCCGACCACCTCAAAAAATCAAGCTTTGGCGCAGGCTTTATAAATAAGGGACGGTTTCAAGAGCACATGGCTGCAATGCCAGTGAAACTCATTGCGACACCACAACCAGGCTTGGTCGGTGCTGCACATTTATTCGCTTCAAAATATTTTTAGTGATTTGGGCAGGTGCTTTCTAAATACTTCATCCAGCTTGAGCCGCTTACGGATTGCGGGTAATCATGATTGAGATAAGAAAATATTTCCATCTTCTGCTTTATGTTCTGGCTTAGGCCTTCAAGTCGCAATGCCGTCTTGCGGCTGAGAACATTGCGCTGCGACAACAGATCTTTTTACTCAAGCGCAAACATAGACGTGCCTTCCAAAAACCTGATCCGGTAATTTAAGTTCCCTACTCCGCCAAATTGTGTCCCTGTTCTGTTGAGTAGGGAATTTGGCCTGAATGCCAAGGCAAACTGCGGCTTTCAGCATGTTGCTTTGCGGCAAGAAGGCCCGAAATTGCAAAAATTCCCTGTAAATTCCCTGATTAACAGGGAATTGGCCTGCTTATATAGAGCATAGCGCGCGCCAGACTGCGGCCCCAACCAACCTTCGATACAGCCGCTTCCGAGTAAGTCCGATGGTTCCTAGAAAACATATGAAATTCGCCATTTTATAGCCCTAGGTGTGCCGAATGGTTCCGACTGGAGCCAACGGGCCATGTGTAGCAATATGTCTAGCAAAGCGGAGAAGCCAACGCATGTGCTACACACACCCTGCACCACAACAGGATTCAAAGCCCATGTCCTGCTCCTGGTTTCTGCAAAAACTATACGGAACTCGGAACTAAACCGCTACAAGTCCAAACTTCAGATGGCACTCTCCAAGATTTCGGGGTTATTGGAGAGCGTATTTAAAGTGTCGTCACATCTACGGCGGCATGATGGCGGGTTCGAAACCGGCGGCCCGCACCGCATCTAGAATAGCTTCGGCATGGCGGGCGTCTCGTGCTTCGAATGTCAGTTCAATGCTGGCGGACTTTGCGGGCAAATTTGCGGAAAGGCGGCGGTGAAACACATCGAGTATATTGCCGCCATTCGCACCGATCACATGAGTGACGCGCGACAACACCCCTGGCTGATCAGCGATGGGAATGCGCAAGGTAACGATGCGGCTTTCGCGCACGAGTTCACGCATGATGACGGACGCCAATAATCGCGGATCGATATTACCCCCGGAAAGCACTAATCCAACCTTTCGCCCACGGTAACGCGCCGGGTCTGCCAGCACGGCAGCGAGACTGGCCGCCCCCGCCCCCTCTGCCACGGTTTTCTCGACATTCAACAACAAGCCAATGGCGCGCTCCAAAAGCGGTTCGTCGGCCAAAACGATGTCGTCCACTTTTTCCTTAATGATCTGCCTTGTGATCACGCCAGCGGCTTTCACCGCGATCCCCTCGGCGATGGTGTTACCGCCACAGACCGCATCGCTCCGCTGAAGGGCAACGAGCATAGACGGATAGCTGGACGCCTGAACGCCGATGATCTGGATTTTTGGCTTGAGCGCTTTTGCCGCAGTGGCAATGCCTGAGATCAACCCGCCGCCACCGATCGACGCCACAATCATGTCAAGGTCAGGCACGGCCTCAAGCATTTCTAAAGCTATCGTGCCTTGGCCAGCAATCACGGCCGGATCATCATAAGGATGCACAAAAGTTAGTTTACGATCCGCCGCGATCTCTAACACGCGGGCCTGAGCGTCGTTAAGCGTTTCGCCGTGCAATATTACCTCGGCGCCATGTGCCTCGGTATGCTCTACTTTTATGAAAGGGGTATTCTGCGGCATGACGATTGTCGCGGGGATGCCAAGGCGGTGCGCGTGATACGCAATCGCCTGCGCATGATTGCCCGCCGACATGGCGCAGACACCAATCTTGCGTTCTTCTTGACTGAGCATCATGAGGCGGTTGAGCGCGCCGCGTTCCTTGAAAGACGCGGTGAATTGAAGATTCTCAAATTTGATGAATAATTCCGCCCCTGTTAACGCGGATAGCGTCCGCGAATAGAGGCATGGCGTTACGTTCACATTGGTCGCGAGACGCTTTCTGGCATCTTCAATATCGGCGAGAATGACTGACATGGCGCTCCACACCGCAAAGCAACGGTCACACGGCCTCAGCGATTGGATTTTGACCGCGATAGCCGCGCGCAGTTTTTAGGGTTTCGGGCAACCTAGCCCAAAGCACAGTTCCCGCCAACAAGACAAGCGGTGCAAACCAATCCAGTCCATGAAATCGGTGCGATAATGTTGAGCCCGGTCATAATGCCAGTCGCAATCGCGATAACCACCACGCCCCAGCGCCTACCAATGCGCGCAAGAATAGTTGCTGCAGCAAGCGACCAGATCGTGACACCTACGTTCTGAACAACCGAGAGGCTCGCAGTGTTGTCGAGCAACATCGCCTAATCCGTCATCAGATAAGGACGGACATAATCGGTGAGCAGCCAATTGTAGCAGTAGAAAAAATACCCGCCGAGAATCGCGATATAGGCCGTGACCCAGGGCGTCAGCCCGAGTTGTTGGTCGGCCCGAATCATAAACGGGACATCATTGGACATTCACCGTTCCCTGGCTGGAGCCGCGCTTGCTGACAAGCAGTAGAGGCAGACGGGCGGGGGGGAGCCACTTTGGAAACGGCCGCCGTCGCGGTTAGAATATTAGTAAAAGCGCGTGTTTGCTGGCATTCTTATCAATGGCGGGTCGGCAAAACTCGGCTAAGGCTATAGATCTGACGCGTTCGGATCCACAAGTATAACCTCACACGCCACAGCCTTTTTGCATTCGAAGTACAAAATGGCTAGGGTTGGCCCCATGCCTAAACAGCCGCTTTTGCTCCTACCTGGGATGATGTGTGACCACCGCCAATGGGAAAACCAGATCGCGGCACTGAGCGACGTGTGCGCACCCATCATTGTTGGCGATCTCACGTCGGCCGATACCATCAGAGGTCTGGCGATGAATGTCTTGGCGTCGGCTCCGCCGCAGTTTGCGTTGGCGGGCCTATCAATGGGAGGCATCGTCGCTTTCGAGCTTTGGCGTCAGGCCCCCGAGCGCATCACCCACCTCGCCCTGCTAGACACGAATGCACGGCCCGATGCGCCCGAGCGCCAATCCATTCGCATGGAGCAAATCGGCGCGGTGCTCGGCGGGCAGCTGCGCAGCGTGGTCATCGAAGGCTTGAAGCCGGCCTATCTCGCCGCGCGCCATCGCAGCAATCAAGCGTTGCTCGACGTGATCGTGGCGATGGCGATTGAACTGGGCCCGCGAGTCTTCGAGCGCCAAAGCCTTGCCCTGACGAACCGGGCCGACAGCCGACCGATGCTTCATACCATCACCTGCCCGACGCTCGTTCTTCATGGCGACGAAGACGTGCTGTGCTCGCGCTCGGATCATGAGTTTATCGTGTGCGCCATTCCTGGGTCGCGGCATGTCGTCGTGCCTGGTTGCGGGCACCTGTCCACCCTTGAAAGCCCAACCGCCGTAAATACAGAACTACGCGCTTTGCTCACGATGCAAGGTCGCGCAACCGTCCATCACGCAACCGGAGTTTCGCCATGAAGACCAGCCGTGACCGCATCCTCACAACGCATGTCGGCAGCCTGCCACGCTCGAAAGCTGTGACCGACGCAGTGTTCGCAAAAGAACGCGGCGAGCCGCTTGACGAGGCCTCCTTCAATGCGACCATAGCCACCGCTGTGAAGGATGTAGTGCAGCGTCAAAGCAAAGCTCACGTCGATATTGTCAGCGATGGTGAGATGAGCAAGATTAGCTATGCAACTTACATCAAGGACCGCATCACTGGGTTTGCTGGCGACAGCCCACGAACCCCACCCAAGGACCTCGAGGACTTTCCGGGCTTCCTCAAGCGCCAGAGTTCTTCCGGTGGCACGCCGAGCTATCAGCGCCCGGCGTGCGTCAGCGAGATTAAGGTCAAGGATATGGAGCCGCTGGCGACCGATGTCAGGCATTTCGCTGAAGCGCTCAAAGGAACTGACATCGTCGAGGGCTTCATGAATTCCGCATCCCCAGGCGTGATCGCGCTGTTCCAACCCAACACATTCTATCCATCACATGAATCGTACCTTGAAGCCCTTGGCGAAGCGATGCGCCCGGAATACGAGGGCATTGTCGCGGCAGGCTTTATCTTACAAATTGACTCACCCGATCTCGGCCTTGGGCGCCACATGATGTTCAAGGATAAAACCGAGGCCGAGTACGTCAATCTTGCCAATCTTCACGTCGACGTACTCAATCACGCGCTCCGCAATATTGCGCCGGACCGCATGCGCCTGCATGTGTGCTGGGGGAACTACGAAGGCCCGCACCACCATGATGCGCCGCTGGACGTGGTGCTGCCGATTGCGCTGCGCGCCCGACCACAAGCACTGCTGTTCGAGGCGTCCAATCCGCGCCATGCTCATGAATGGACCGCCATCCGCGACGGCAAGGTCCCCGAGGACAAAATATTGGTTCCGGGTGTGCTGGACTCGACCACCAATTTTATCGAACATCCCTTGCTGATCGCCGAGCGCATTTGCCGCTACGCCGATATTGTCGGTAAGGACCGGGTGATCGCAGGCACCGATTGCGGATTTTCGACCTTCGCCGGCTTCGGCAATGTCGACGAAGATATCGTCTACGCCAAGTTCGCGGCCATGGCGGAAGGTGCGCGCATCGCAACGCAACGGCTATGGGGTAAGGCGGCGGTTTAATGACAACCTTTCGTGAAAAGCTGCGCAGCGGCGCGCCACTCCTTGGCACGTTTCAGAAGACCCCATCGCCGATCCTATGCGAGGTGCTGGCGCGCAGTGGCCTCGATGTCATTTGTATCGATGCGGAACACGCCCCTTTTGACCGCGGCGACATCGACTCTTGTGTCTTCGCGCTACGGTCGGCTGGCGTGGCGAGCCTAGTGCGCGTAGCAAGTCATGCGCCCGAGCAGATTCTGAATGCGCTTGATTGCGGCGCGACCGGCGTGGTTGTTCCGCACATCATGACCGTGGCAGACGCACGCGAGTTGGCGCGCGTTGCTCACTATGGCCGTGGCGGGCGTGGTTACGCAGGCTCGACCCGCGCGGCGGGTTACATCGGCAAGACCATGAACGATCACCTGCGCGACAGCACCGCGACCACCACAGTCATCGCTCAGATTGAAGACATTGAGGCCGTTGAAGTGGTGGAAGAGATCGCCGCTGTCGATGGCATTGACTGCTTGTTCGTCGGTCGTATGGACCTGACAGTCGCGATGGGCTGTGCATCCGCCGACGATCCCAAGGTCATTGACGCTGTACGCCGCGTCTGCCGCGCCGGAAAAGCGAACAACCGCGCGGTCGGCATGTTTGTCCCCAACGTCGCGGAGTCGGCCATGTGGTTGAAAGAAGGCGCAAGCCTCTTTCTACTCGGTTCCGATCACGCCTTCATGATGGCGGGAGCGCGCGCATTGCTTGGTGATTTTGCCAACGCCAAAGCTAAAGCCGGGATTTAGAGCAAGCCGCGTTAATAGAGAATCGGGCGGCTTGCTCTATCTATTTGTTGCCGCATCGCTTTTGCCGAAAACCGGAAGTCCACTTTTCGACGCGATGCTCTAAGTCTTTTCGCTCTTGAACGTACCCAGGTCTCGCCGCCGCGACGTGGCTAAAATCTGCGCGCGCACGCCGATTTCGTCAAACAACGTCCATTCTTTGACGATACGCCCTTGAGCCATGCGATATATGCTCAATCCTTGAATCTTCAACCGTACACCGCTTGGTGCAATGCCGAACCCCGGCCCGGTGTGATGACCGAGCAGACGCCAGACAACGCCGCAGATCTTGTCACTCGCAACCGAATGTTCGACGAGAAGCGTCGCGTCAGGAACGGCGGCAAGCAAAGCAAGCACACCGCGCCTGATATCGCCAGCCTCTGCGAAAGTCCGGCCATCAGGCCAGTGCACTTGCGTGCGCTTTGAATAGAACGTCTCGAGCAGATCAAGCCGACGGTGATTCCATATGTAGTCAAGCGCGACAATGGCATCGGTGGCGCAATCAATACGCTGGGGTACAGGGCCCTTGCTCGGAGGTGACATCTGACCGAGTCCGGGGCGAATTTCGCCAAGCGTCCAGCCGACAAAACCAGTCGCAAGCATGTGCTCGGCAAGGGCCGCCGCGACGATGTCCGCCGATACCCCAAGCTGACGCAGGATATGAGCGGTGTCCACAACACGCCAACCATTACGGATCCGACCATCTGTCAGGCGATGGATTTCGATGCTCGCGTAAGTCACGGGCCGATCTGTAGCTGGGCCGAGCGGACCACCGCCCGTGTGCTTTGCTTTCACGCTGGCCGCCCATGCCAATCCTGATTTGTCGGAAATTTCTTGTGTTGCACGAACACGCTGATGTCCGAGCGTGGCAAGCTCGGCAGCGAGAGATTGTAAAATATCGTCGCGCCCGTAGATACGAGCAGTCTGCGTGCGAAGTTCCGCTGAGTGCACAAAAATATCATGCACCACGCCGAGCGCACCCTGCGCGCGTATCTTGCCCAGACTTTCAAAGATATTTGTCATCCGCCATAGACCTGTGCCAAAACCGCAAGCTCATCGAACACCGTCCAATCTTGCGTGATCAACCCGTTCTCCACGCGCCAGTGGGTGCAGCCAAGGATGAGCAGATCGCGGCCAGTTGCAGGGCCGTAAATACCGGCGCCGCTGTGTTTTCCGGCGAGGGTCCAGCGCACTGCAATATCAGTACCCTCCCTCGTTCCTCCGCTGACCGCACAAACATGATCAACACTGAGTTTCGCATCAGGAAGTGCACCAAACAGCGACACTACAAAGCCAATCACCTCGGCATGACCAAGCAGGTCGCGCCCGGACGTGCCGCGGAGAGTTGCGGCGGGCGCATAGACGCTGCGAACCGTAGCGAAGGCGCGGTCGTTCCAAATCCGGTTCATCGCGATGCGTGCAAAGTCCTCTGGATGAGTCTGCTCGTCCGGCAGAGAAGTAGAGCGACTAACGCGAGAGGCCTTGATGCGCCGGGTTTCGGCGGCGCGCCACTGACGCAGTGCCGGTGTGCTGTTCTGTGCCTGACGCCGCGCGATGGCATGCGGATCTAATCCGAGCTGCAGCACAAGACCCAGGTTATCGCGGACCAGCCATTCCTCGTAGATCCGATTCTCTTTTACCGCGCAATCGGCGATCGTCACGATGGTGGCGCGACGCCCCGTCGCCGGGCCGTAGTCGCTCGCGCCAAGATTGGTAAGGTGGCTGGTGATGCGGTGCGACGAATAAAAACCACGGGCATCATCGCCAGCCCAAATGACATGGTCCCCGAACAACGTGCGGTCGGGAAAACCGGAGAGAGTCTTTGCGGTGTTGGCAACCACGGCCTCCGGACCTCGCACTTCGCCCGAGAGCGTGTGAATCACGCAATCTCGTGTGTAGTGGGTCGGGATCAGGTCGAGCTGTTTCTCTTCCCAAATGCGGTGCGTGCAGCGAATGATGTAATCGACAAAGTCGACATAGTCAGCGTCAAAACCTTTGAGCGGGTGCCGCCGCCCCGGGGTGGGCGCGAGTAGTTTTGAAATGTCCTGGCCGGGGACAAAGGTCACCGGCAGCGCGCGACGGCGGGCGGGTTTTTTTGATCTCGATGTCTTGGCGCGCGGATATGCCATCAGCTGGCCTTCGGCCGCAGGACCTCCAAGCGCGCGAAGACATCGACGCCCATCTGCAACAAGAGTTCAATTAAATCAATGAACACCCAGTTCTCGCGCAGGAGATCGCCTTCGCGCCGCCAGAAATCCATCACCCGCATGCCGATGCGCTTGCCGGTGGCGGGCAATCCGAGAAAACCCGAGCCGCTATGAGTTGCGTTGACGCTGGGCCAGCCGGTCGAGCCGACAAAGGTGCCTTCCGCGAAACGCGCTTTATGGTTCCCGCCAACACGATCTGGAAAAGCTTTCAGGAAAGGAATCTGATGATGGTCCTCGAAACCCTTCAGCCCGCGCGCTGTGCCGATACCGGCGGGCCCATACCACATCATTTTCGGATGCCAGAAGCGCGTCATGCCCATGCTGCGTAACGTCTTCCCGTCGTACTCCAACAACCCAGCCGCCATGGCCTCGACCAGTTTGAGGCTCAGCTGCGTCTCGGCCTCAGGCTGTGGAGCAAATACAAGCCCATCGTGAGTCACCGGCCCGGGAACTCGATCAATGGCCCCGAGGCTTGGCGCAATCGGCCAACATCCCGCCTGACGCATGACATCCAAGATATCGAGGATGATGTAAGTCTCCACGACCTTGCGTTGCTCAAGGCGTAGAAACTCGCCGAACCGAATGTTAAGAGTCTTCCTTGTCGCAGGAATGCCAAGCCAGTCGTGCGTAAATGTCCCGGTAAAATGGCCTGTGGCGCAAAGCCACTGTTGGCTTTTGAATACACCCCCAAAGAAGATATCGTCACGACGTTCGATATCCGGCAGAGCATGGGTTAGTGGACGCCAGAACGTCGAGATGACTTGCTCGACGCCGGCTAAATCATTCAGGGGATGCGGGCCGTGCCACGATGTGTCGTCACTGTAGAGCGCACGCAAGTTCGCTTCTCCTGCGGCGACACTGCCCGAGAATAGTTTTTGCTGGCTTTCCCAGAAAAACCGCTTATTGGCTTGGGTCTCAATGGCTTGATCCATATTTTTCCTCGACACTCAGCATGCCGCGAAAGAACTGTTTCGGCTATCATAGCTGGCGTGGACAATTTTGTACTTCGCATGCAATTTGCTTTCAATAGATAAATACTAGCGTTTATTAAGTAGATCCCTTCTTAGTTTGCATCTTTTTTGCATGCGAAGTATGTTCGCTATCCTATTCATCTTTGGTAGATCGATGTCCGTCATCGCTGAGCCCACCGTCACTCTCGAGGCACTCACCGCACGGCTGGTGCGTTATGGCGAACTGCGCCCCTGCACAACGGCGTTCATCGATGCGCGATCCCCGGGAAGCGATCAAAAAGAAAACTTCACCATCATTGGCCCCGGCGTTGCTGAAAACCCTGAGCAACACGTACACATATCTCTGCCCCACGGATTCAATATCGGCGGCGCGCGCCAGCCGCCTCATTGCGTCAATTCGCAACACAGCCATACCACGGCCGAGGTCTTTGTCGTCCATTCCGGAACGTGGGCCTTTCGATTTGGCGAGCGCGGGGAAGACGCAGAAATTATTTTATATCGCGGCGATACCGTCTCAATTCCGACGGGTGTATTTCGTGGCTTCGAAAACATCGGCACCGGCACCGGATTTCTGTTCGCTGTTCTCGGCGGCGACGACCCCGGTCATGTCACTTGGGCACCTTATGTTTTCGACATGGCAAAAGGGCATGGCCTTGTCTTGCTCGAAAATGGACGCCTGATTGACATTGGCCGCGGAGAGAAACTGCCAGCGGACGTGAAGGCCCAGGCTCCGACAACGGCTGCCGAAGCGGCGGCAATGCAGCGCGTGACAACGGCTGAGGCCCAAGCCTTCGTGGCTAGAGTCGGCGAGTTACCCATTTCTGCACGGGGCGGATTGAATGGGCCCGGTGTTACGGAAACGCCAATCATCGGTGCGCCGTCGACCGAAGCTGACTTACCCGCCGGAAAGATAACCTGGCCTCATGGTTTCCGTCTGTGTCGGCTCAGCCTTGCTCCATCCGCTGCCACGGCCAAGCATCGGCGAATGGAAGAAGAAGTCCTGTTCGTACAAGACGGATGCCTCGATTTCATATGGGATGGCGAGCAAATTGTACTTAACCCTGGCGACACACTCTCGGCCCCAGTTGGCTTGTCGCGAAAATTTGCGAACAGCGGATCTTCTCCCGCTGTCGCGTATGTCGTGCGCGGTGGTGATCAATCTCTGAATTTAAATAGATCTAGTATTTGACGCGAAACACGACCAGCACGATCTTCATTTTCACTTCGGCAGAATAATTCGTCGTCTGTGAAGAATTCCTAAGCTGTTGATTATGAATCTTGTTGTGAGGTTTTGACGGGTTCGGGTTCGCCAGTTTCGGGGGTCTTATCCCTCGTTTCCTTGCAAATATTTTTGTCTCAGCAATTCCCAACTTTATGAAAATATGATTCGATTCTCCATCGGTTGAAGCGGCGGGGAGTTGGGATCATGCGGCCACGCGAGTAGCGCGAGACGGGTCAGACAGATATGGTCCGCTCTCGCTTGGATCAGATCATCGACCTGAACCATCCGCTGGCACGTTTGGCGCGGACCATCGATTGGGGGTTTGTGGAGACGGAGTTGGGCGCGGTCTATTCGGATGGCGCGGGCCAGCCGCCGTTGGTTACAACTTCAGGCTGATCAAGTGACTGGCGCTTCTTTTGCGCCTATTCCTGGTGGGGCTGATGCCGATCCAAAGCCGCCAATCAGCCTGAAATCTGGATACTTCACGGACGACCAATTATTGCGGGTCGCACAACGAATGTAGCGTTCGTGCTGAGGTAAGTATCCTATCAAGGACCCCAGCCGAAAAGATTCGATGAAGTGCTGCCCCTTCCGTTTAACCGCGCCGGTTAAGACTGCCTATTGCCGATAGGCCTGAGCGATCACGGCAACCTCGTCAAAAATTGTCCATTCTTCGACAATCAGGGGCCCCTGAAAGCGCATGTGAGTCATCCCCATCACCGAGATCGGTCGCCCCGAGGGCACATTGCCCAGCAATCCGCCCGGCCGCGTGGTTCCTTCCAGCGTCCAGCGCACGGCGACAATGACGCCGTCGGTTTCGTCTGACCAGCAGACATGTTCGACGCGCATCGTCGCGTCGGGCAGGCTGGCCAAAAGCGCAATGATCAGCGAACTGAGGTTGCGTGTGCCGGTGGCAGTGCGCCCGCCTGCCCAGTGGGCAATGACTGCCGGGGCATAGTGATCGGGAATGTGATCAAAGCGGCGCATGTTCCAGATATGGCTGAAATGATGCTGCGCCCAGCCTTCGACGGTATTGGTTGGCCCATCATAGCCCTTGCGCGGCACCTGGCCCTTGAGGCGCGTCGGCACCGAGACCACCGGAGTTTCTGCCATGGGCACTTCGGCCAACCTCTGCGCCGTCTCATGCATGTCAAAACCCATCTGCCGCACCGTTGCGCCATTGTCGCGCACCAGCCACTCGGTATGGATCAAGTTGGCGCGGCTAATGCAATCGGCAACAAAGAATCGGCCCATGCGTTTGCCGGTTGCCGGGCCATAAAGCGTGGCGCCAATGTTAGTCGAGCGAGCATAGCCCAGATGTGAGGTATAGAAGCCCGCGTTTTCATCCCCACTCCAGGCGACGTTGAGGTGATGCGATTCGCCGTCCGGCGCGGAGTGCAGGCTGGTGGTGGTCGAGGCGATCACTTCCTCGACTGAGCGCACGACGCCGTTGGTGGTGTAGACTGTGCAGTTGGGATCATAGGTTTCATAGATCCGACCGACAGCGCGCTCGACCCAGATTTGTTCTGTGATGCGGACGATGTAATCAACAATGTCGGTGAAGTTATCTTCGAACCCGGCCATGGGCTGCGTCCGCACGCCCGACGAGAGCGTAAGCTCCGCAGTGTCGCGCTTACGGATGCGGGTGACCGGCGGGCGCTCGGGAAGCCTGAAAGGCAGGCCATCGTATGCCATCGATCAATCTTTCAACGGTTTTCGCAGAGTCAACCTGGAAAGAAACGGCCCGGGACAGAAATATCCCGGGCCGCGTTTCTGACTCAATCAGAACTTGTAGCCGAGCTTTACACCCCCGGTGCGAGGTGCAGCATAGCTACCGCTGAAACCGCCGCCACTGGCGACGGTCACTCGACCGATCGTGGCTTCGTTTTCAAGGTTCTCTACAAAGGCTTGCACCGAAAGCTTCTGATCGGCGGTTCGATAAGTCAATCGCAACTCTGTCTTGGTGTATGACTTTTGCAGATACTGCGGAAAGGCGCGCGACAGAAGATAGCTGCCGCTGTACAGCGTCTGAAACTCAGGGGTCAGCGTACCGGACTCACCCAGGTCGATCTCATAGGCCAGCCCAAACTGGGCACTGATGTCAGGCGTGTTCTGTACCCGGGTCGGCGTGTTGTAACCGAGTGCGGTGAACTGCGGAACTCCACCAACGACGATCTGCGCACCGTTTGCATCCCGGATCGGAGCGAACAAGGAGGGGTTACTGATCGGGTTCGGCAGGATGCCGCCAAGATAACCCAACTGAACCGCGGGGTTGGTCGTGCAGGTTCCACCTGGCGCGACGATGCCGCAGATGCCGTTGTTGCCGACCGAAACGCCAAACGGAGCATCACGCGCGTGGAGATAGTTGACCGAGGCATTCAGCCGCAGCTTTTCCGTTGGCAACGCGATGAGCGACAGGTCGACCCCAGGTGACTTGCTCTTTGCACCATTGCTGAGCAACGTGATCACACTGTTTGGAACCAGCGGATTGGGAAAGCTGGTCTGAACCTGCAAGTCGGAATAGAGGTTCTCAAATGCTGCCAAGTTGAGCTGAAGGCGGCGGTCGAGGAATGTCCCTTTGAGGCCTGCCTCGTAGGCTTCCACACTCTCGGTGCCATATGGCGGCAGTGGCTGGCCGGCAGTATTCGAAATCGGAGAGTAACTAAACCCGCCCGAGTGCTTGCCGGTCGAATAACTGGCGTAGATCAGCAGATCGTCGTTGATCTTGTAATCGACTGCGGCACGGTACGTGAAGTACTTGAACGTGTTCCTTCCGCAACGAGTGGTCAACGCCGTAGCAACCGAAGCCGGCGTCGCTGTCGATGATGGATCAGCAGCAGTAACGCCGTCACAAGTGCGATTGAAGTTAGTTGTGGGCTGAAAGACAAGATAGCCCCCGCCAAGCGCCAGACCTGGTGTCGCCAGCGCAGATCTCAAGTCTTTCTTATCGATTGTCCTACGCACGCCGCCAGTAACGGTCAGCCGCTCTGCAATCTCATAGGAAAATTGCCCGTACGCCGCGTAGCTAGTGTTTTTCGCCCATGACAGCGGGTTGTACGCATCGCTAGCATTGGGGTTGATAAACGCAGTCGCCGGCAAGTTGACGACTGCCCCTCCCGAGCTGGGGTACGCCGTGAAGTTGCTGCCGAAATAAAGCGGATAGTTGCCTGTGCCAGGGGCACCTGCGAGCGCACCCGCCGTCGAATAGCCTCTCGTGCGACCCGAAAAAAATCCGTCGGGCACTTCGTCGTTCAGGTAATACCCGCCGACGGTATATTGGAACGGAGAGTTGCTGGTCGACTGAACCTGGAACTCCTGACTGAATGCTTTGTCCTTCGTCAGGAAAATGCCGTAGCCATAGTTGGCGGGCGTTCCGTCATTATCAGTGCCGCGCACAGCATTGAACTTATTAAAGCCGGTAATCGAGCGCAGTCGGAGGATGTCGCCAACGTCGTAATTGACGTTGAGCGATAGCTGCGTTGACTTGATCCGTTGCGTTGATGCCGCGTCGTTGAGCACCTTGTAGGGCCCGAGTACCGGATAACCGAGATCGAGCGGGACGCCGTTGATCGTCGTGTCGATCAACCCATCACGGAATGTGCCAAACGGAAAGAACTTCCCCTGGAATGAGCGGCCATTATAGCCATTGGGGAACGTGAAAGTCGCGCCGCCAACACTCAGGCTGCCGCCAGGTGCAGTGACGAGACTTGGGTCGATGAACTGGCCGATCGCTTTGGCGTTAAAGGTGCCATTGCCGCGGCTGTCGTCGTTCCAGTGTGAAGCCCGCAGAATAACTTCGAGTCCGCTGCCCGGAGGGGCTAGGCGCATCGAGCCACGGACATATTGCTGGTTCTTGTCGTCCTGATCAGCATACCCCGGCGCAGTCACGCTCTTGATGAAGCCGTTACGCTTTTCGGCATATCCAGCAAGTCGAACTGCGAATGATTCGGAAATCGGGGTGTTGACGTACGCATCCCCCATCATACGGTTGTATGTTCCGTAAAGAAGGCTGACGCCGCCCTCGAACTTGTCACTGGGCTTTGCCGTGGAAATCGCAATATTGCCACCAAAGCTGTTGCGCCCGTAAAGCGTTCCCTGCGGACCCTTTTGCACTTCGACCCGTTCAAGATCGATAAACGGTACACTCGTCTGCGATGTACGCGATTGGTAGATTTCATCAATATAGAAGCCTACGCGCGGATCAGCATTGCCTTGAATTGATTCGGTGTAGATGCCGCGGATCGCTGGGCGCGGATCGGCGCCTGACCGACCAAGCCGCAAGCCCGGAGCCAACTGTTCAAGCCGCGAAGCCTCGGTGACGTCGGCGTTGCGTAGCGCTTCGCGACCGATGGCAACGATAGATAGCGGTACGCGCTGCAGTAACTCTTCGCGCCGCTGAGCGGTCACGATGATTTCTTCCACCATGCCGGCATCTTTTGCGGTCGATTTCGCGTTACCGGGCGATTGCGCGAGAGCAGTTGAACTGAGCTCCGCGGCAGTGATGAATGACGCCGACGCGAGCACCAGCGCCCGCAATGAAATGCGGTTGACCGACTTGGACATCAAGATTTCTCCCCCTTTATCTTGCAGCTTGAGCGCGGCATTGTAGCGTCGAACCGTTGAATTGCAAGCGCAGTCATTGAAAAGCCAGAACAGGCATGACTGCAGGTGAAGGCGTACTGTTGGGATGCGAAAAATACACTAATTCTCAAGGGTAAATGGTGATCAGACACGTTTGCATCCGGAACATGCCAGTCACCAATTGGCATATAAATCCATTCTCATGCCAGATTGGTTCAAGCTTTTCGCATCGAAGATAGGACGGCCGATCAAAGCGGATCAAAAACCGCTGTTCGCGGCTTCGACCGGTCTACGAAGAATTGCAGGTCATGAAAAATGTCCATACCCATTTGGTGAACTATGTGGGGCACGTCCATCATCACCCAGTTATCAATAATCTTTTCGCTGTTATCGAGCCTATACCAGTCCGCTACCCGCATCAGCACTCTACGTCCGGTTGGCGGCAAACCCAGCCACTCTGGGCCAAGGTGTGTTGCGTTGAGGGAAGGCCAGCCACCGGTCACGGCATAGCGGCCATCGCCGAGGCGGACATAGTGACCGGGAGCATCTTCCGGCCCGTCGTGGTCCCGCACCCAGCCCGTGCGGTCCGAAAAGCCCTGAAGAAACAGCGCCCCATGAAAATTGCGAAAGCCCCGCCGTCCGCGCATCGACCCGAGACCTACCGGGCCATACCAGTTCATATTCTTGTGCCAATGCGGGCTATGTCGGTCAGGTGAATTGGCCATGTTCTTGATATCGGCTTGTTTGACCAGACCCATCTGCATCTCGCGGATGATCCGCAGCGATTCTTTCCCTTTCACGGGATCATGATCGAACGCAGTCGCTCCGGTATCGCAGGGCGGGAAGGCCCACTGCTCTGCCGAACCGGGCATCGGCCGGAATGGATAGTAGCCCGCCTGCCGCATGATATCGACCAGATCAAGCAGCACATAAGCCTTGGCGATCTTGCCATCGCGGACGATGCAGTTGAAACCGAATTTCATCGTCACCACGCCATGCGTCGGCGGGATGCCGAGCAGCGGCGCATCAAAAGTGCCCATCATCTGGCCCCAGGTGCTCACCTGCTCGCGCCCTTCGTATTCGCCGCCAATAATCAGCGCGATACGTTGCTCGTAATCGGGAAACGATGTGCGCCAGACTTGCCAGAATTTCTCAAGGCCAGCTGCGTTGCCGAGCAGGGTGTTAAATGGGTGAAATACTTCCCAACAGCAATCATCGTGGCAATGGCGCGCCATCACGGCTGCGGATTCCTCTGTCGGCAAGTCAGCGATCTCAGTCAGAAAGCTAGCAACAATGGTCTTGTTGCGGGCATGGTTTGTCATCTCGAAGTCTTCCCTTCTGGCAGTGATTCAACCTCAGCTCGTTCGGCGCGATTGATGACCAGCGCGGCCTTGGTCGCCTCATAGCTACTGCGCGTGACGCGCACGCTCGCATAGAAGCACGACGCCAGCACGCCGGGTATCAACGTCAGCAAAAAGGCAATGGCGATACCATCCAGCACGCCCTGATCAACCTGACCCGGCACGGCTTTCGCCGGGAAATCGATCAGCACAAGCACCCAGCCAGCCAGCATGGTGCCCAGCGCGGTGTCGATACGCTGAAAGAATTGACGCGCCGCATAGAGTATTCCCTCCTGACGCAGCCCAGTCTTCAGCTCGTTTTCATCGGCGACATCAGCGAGTGCCGAGCGGATCGTCGTTGTCAGAATGCTGTAGGGCGCATGCTGCAATATCGAAAAAGCGATCAGGATTGCCAGCAAGTAAGGCGTTGTCGGTGTCAGAATTCCGAGATAGGCCAGCGCAACCGGGATCGCAGGCCCAACGCAATAGACAAAGCAGGCAGCGGCACCAGTCCAGCGTTTGTCAAACCGGGCATGCAGGTGCTTGACGCAAAATGCCGCGAACACATAACCAAACGTGCTGCCGACGACGAACCACGCGATCTGGTCATTGGTCATCTGCCAGAAATAGCTCATCTTATATATGTAGAGCCCGTTACGCACGCCGGTCATCAGCGCGAAAAACAACAGTCCACACAGCAGGACCACATAGTTGCGATTGCACATCACGCGCAAGACATCGCGCCAAAACTCAGTGAAGCTGAACGGCAGCGTAGAGTTCGCCATCTTGCTGAGATAAGGAATCCGGCTCTTCGTGCTCCAGGCCGAATAAAACCTTAGCACAATCAACGTCACGGCAGTCCACAGCGCAAATGCCGGATAATTGGCTGAATCGAGCGCGCCGTTCGGATATTCTTCAGTAGCCTTGAAGAACAGCTTGAGCGCAACGGTCGCGGCAAGTGAATCGCCGATCCATAGGAAGAAAGTGCTATAAGCCATCACGCTCGAGCGTTCGAGGTAGTCGTCCGACATCTCACCGCCGAGTGCGAGATGCGGGGCCTCGTAGAGCGATACCGTTTGCTGGAGCAGAATGTAAAAGATCGTCAGCCAGATCAGCAGGCCGGTGGGGCCAAGGTCGGCGGGCGGGCTGTACAGCGCGTAAAAGCAGAGCGCGATCGGCGCTGCCGCGGCGAACATGAATGGATGGCGGCGACCAAGCCGGCTCCGCAGACGGTCAGACCAAGATCCGACGAGTGGCTCGAACACCGCATTGACCATCAAGCCAGCCGACAGCGCCGTGCCAACCACTCCGGGAGAAAGCCCCATAACCTGGTTGTAATAGAGCAGCAGGAACATGCTGGTAGCCTGAAACGTAATCGCTTCCGCCGTGCTGCCAAGCGCAAAGGACAGTTTCAGCCTGACAGTCAGGGGCGGCACGGTGCCTTCTGCCATTTTTGTGGCGATGGACTCACCTTGCTTGCGGTCTTGCAACACCTGTCATCCCGAGTTGCTATATTACGAGTTAAAGCTGACAGACTATGCATTCGGATGCAACATGCTGCGGTGACCCTTAATCGCGCCGTTAGCCCGCCTGGCGCTGAGATCGGTGCGGCGCGCGATCCTGTGCGTTTCGCAACTGGTTTACCGCTCACACCGGCGGCACCTATAGTGGGAGGCTGTGCAATCTTTTATGAAATACATACTAGGGCGTGTCGTCAATTAGGGGATTCCCTTGGGCGAGGATAAGTGATTCATAGGCAGTCGGCCAGTTTTGATGGAGCCGACCGATGCGCCGATATGCCCTTCGCGACGATCAGTGGGAACGGATCAAGGATTTGCTGC
>JANLSL010000103.1:0-5278 GCA_031362385.1 Alphaproteobacteria bacterium
GGGCGAGAAAAAAACAGCATGTGCGGGGCCGAACAATCTCACATTCTCTGAGAACAGCCTGCGCCAAGCCAGTCACTATGCTGAAGAAGCGCCCGATGCGAAAAAGAACTGCACTGGGTGCGGTTTCTTCACGCCGGGTGAAGGTGGCAACCCCTGCGGCAAATGCGAAATATTCATTGGCCCCGTCAATGCCCGTGGCCACTGCGACTCATGGGCTGAAAAGAAAGCCTAGAGCGCGATAGCTAACGCTGCTTGGCGACCTGAGCAGCCGTGACTGGGCCACCCACGTTACCCCAACTCGCTCGCAGATAGTTGGCCAACGTGGCCACTTGATCATCATCAAGCTCAACGCCAAAGGCCTTCATGCTTTTCCATGCCCTGGGTGGCGGTGGTGTAGGAATTTCTGCGCCGTAGAGAATCACATTGATCAATGTTGCCGGGTCGACTGATTGAACAACCGCGCTGCCCACCAGGGGTGGTCCTAACTCTGACCCAGGAGTTGAGCCGAGCCCCGTTGGCAAATGACATGTGCCGCAATGAATGGTGTAAAGTGTCTCGCCTGCGCGCAAATCCTTATCAGATAATTTTTGCGCAGCGCTGCGCTCAATGGGAGCCAAGCCTTTCAGGTAAGTTGCAATCGCGCTGATGTCTGCATCGGTCAGGTGTTGTGTGCTGTTCACAATCACTTCATTCATCGGGCCAAAAGTACCCGCCCGGTTGCTATGGCCGGTTTTGAGGTATGCGGTAACGTCTTCAAGCGCCCAAGCTTTAAGGCCACTGCCCGCCGACGTCAGGTTAACAGCCGACCACTGCCGAATGGCACCGCCAGCGACTTTGTCTTGATAGGTTCCGCCTGAGAGTGCCTGATCATTTTTCTCGGCGCCCAATATATTGCGCGGCGTATGGCACGCACCGCAATGGGCTAAACCTTCGACCAAATAAGCACCACGATTCCACTCGGGAGATTGCTTGGGATCAGCTTTATATAAGCTGGGCTCAAAGAACAGCGTATTCCATACCGCCATAAGTTGGCGTTGGTTGAATGGAAAGCCCATCTGGTTGGGGGTTGGTTTGGCTGATGAGGCGGGCACAGATTTCAGGTAAGCAAAAATTTCTTTTAAATCTTCGTCAGTGACTTTGCTGAAAGCAGTGTAGGGAAATGCTGGATAGAGGTGCTCGCCGTCATCGGCGATCCCCTCGCGCATGGCGCGCATAAACTGGGCTTGCGTCCAGCCGCCAATACCTGCCGTCGTATCAGGCGTAATGTTGGTTGAGTAAATTGTTCCGAAATCGGTTTTAAAGGCCACCCCGCCAGCAAAAGGTTGGCCCCCCTCGCGCGTATGGCAGCTCACGCAATTGCCAATCGTCGCCAAATACTTGCCCTTTGCTAATGGGTCAGGTGTTGCGGCCACATCTGTTGCAACCGTTTCTGGTGCTGCCGTTTGTGTTGCAGCCGGGGGTGTAGGGACTTCTTGGGCAATTGTTACCTGAGGGGCGGTAGCCAATATCAGGGCAAGGGCAGCCAAGCGGGCAGAGAGCATAGAGGTCATTTGAAATGTGGTCCGTAACAGCTTTGGAAGATTGAGTGTATTCTAAACATCTTGCGCCAGAGTTCTACACCTCGTCGCAAGGTTGCCCACCCAGTAAACTCAAGATCGCTCCACTAGCGTTCAATGGGCGGTAAGGCTTGCAAATATTTTGCACAAAGGCCCGTCGTAGACCTTGCGTAGCGATGGGGCATCTTTAGGCTTGCGCTTTTACTCCTATGTTTTGGCAGAGGGATCAGATGGTGCAGGCGCAGATATTTCGCATTTTGCTGACCTTTGCCCTCACATTTTTGATGGGGTTTGCCGCCAGTGCTGCAGATGTCAAAATTCTAGTCCCAGCCTCGCCGATGCATGCGGTCGAGGGCATTGCTGTCGCCGCCGACGGTTCAATTTATGGCACCAGTATTCACGGCCAATCCGTTTACCGCATAAATCCGAAAACAGGGCATGTCGACATCGCCGTGGCCTCGCCTGACGGTGAGTCTGACGACGTCGCCATCGGGCCGCCTGGAACGCCCGCCGCTGGCATCTTGGCCTGGACCGCGCAACGCTCAGGTGAAATCCGAATTCTGCGCCCCGGGGGCAAACCCGAAGTGCTGATGCGCAATGTTCCACGGGTCAATCCGATTGCGTTTAATGCGCAAGGCAGATTGTTTACCGCCCAAGCCGGTGCTGGTGATGACACGCTGTGGGAGCTTGACGCTATAGGTGGTCAGCCACCCCGCGTGGTGGCAAAGAATCAGGGTCAGCTCAACGGCTTTAACTTTGGCGCCGATGGTCGCCTTTATGCGCCATTGTTCCGGACCGACAAACTGGTGGCGGTTGACGTGGAAACCGGCACGTACACGCAAATCGCTAAAAATGTCGGCGCCCCTGCTTCGGTCAAAATCGATGCAGCAGGTGATGTGATCAGCGTTGATTATCTCACGGGCGATGTGTGGCGTACCGTAATGAAAGCGGGTGAGTCCAAGATTATCGCTACGTATCCAGCACCGCTGGATAGCCTCGCAATCGCCGCGGATGGAACCATCTATCTGGCCAGTGTTGCTGACAGCAGCATTTTTGCGTTTAACCCAAAAAACAAAGCACGCAAAATCGTGGTTCGCGGATCTTTTACGGTCGCGTTGGGCATGAGTATAGCCAATCTCAAGGGCCGTGAAACGGTGTTGGTGGCCGATCCATTTGGGTATCGCTATGTCGATACCGCCACGGGCGTGATGACACGCCCACCCTGGGCTGCCAATCGCGGCGCATCCACGGCAATCGCTGCGCGTGCAGGATACATTGCATTTAGTAATGCCGACGCAAAAAACGTGAAAAAGATTGACGTTCAAACCGATGAAGTTGTTGCTGCCACGAAGAATATCAAGGCCCCACGTGGCATTGCGTTGACCTCGCAAGGCGATGTCATTGTCGCTGACGCGGCCGACAATCGAATTGTAAAACTCACCACAGACAGCGTGATTGATCTTGCGCGCGATTTACGCCAACCCGTTGGTCTTGTGCTTGAAAGCGACACGGTGGCATTGGTGACTGAGCTTGATACGCGCAGCATAGCGCGTGTTGATTTAGTCTCGGGTCTGCGCAGCGAAGTCGTTACTGGGTTAACAGCGCCCACCGGCTTGGCGCTGATGAAGGATGGCCGCATTGCGGTGGTTGAACCCACGTTGGGGCAGGTGATCGCGATTAATCCCCAATCCGGTACACGAACAGTATTGGCAAGCGGATTGGCATTGTCGCTTGATGGTCTAGACTTACCGCAAAATACAACGGCGGGAATTGCGGTGGGGAGTAACGGCGCAATTTACGTCAGCTGTCCTGGTGATAATTCTATCGTCAAAATTAAACCTAATGTGAAATAGGGGTACGTGATGCGATCATTTCTGATGGCGGCAAGCGCTGCGCTGCTGATGGGCGCTCCGGTTTATGCCCAAGGGCTTTCGGTCCCGACCAATATCTTATTCAGTAAAGATGTTGAAAAAGTTCCCATGGCTGAATGGGAAATTGAACAGCGCGGTGCCGCCGAGCAGACCGGGGCTCGCATTCTCATTGCAGCTGGAAATGGGGAAGTGGCGCGCGCACCAGCAAACGCTACCCGATACGAGTCTCAAGCATTCAAATTCCCCAGCGGCACCTTTCGTGTGCTGAGCTTTACTAAAAAGAACGGCGGCGTGTTGCACCAAATTACCACTGAGACGCAGCTCTATGTTGTGAAAGGCTCGGCCATGGTTGATGTGCGCGGTGTGCCAACTGAAATTCGTGCTGGCGATGTTGTGAATTTCCCCAGTGGCGTGATGCGCAACGCTAAAAAGAAATCTGAAGATACTGTCGTGCTTGCGATGACGGTGGGAAACACTGCCAAGGACTCGAAGGCTGTGGTTGTGCGCGGCAAAGACACACCTGATACTCCAATACCCCCAGGCCCCAAGGGTGGCATTGAAGGTGCTAAGGTGTCCGTTCAACGCTATAGTTTTGAAGGAAACTCAATTCGCGTCGCGCGCCTCAAAGCGCCCGGCAAGACATCTCCGGTCACACCCCAAGTTGATGCCTTGATCTATCTTTTGTCAGGACGCATGCAAATTACGGTAGGCGATGAAACAAAAATTGTCTCTGCGGGTGATGCACTGCGCGAAGAGGCCGGCAAGCCGACATATTGGGAAGTCCTCGAGAACTCAGCGTTTGTCGCAACCAATGGGCCAACGGCCAAGCCCTAATTTGATTTGAATTTTACCTCAAAGGGATTTGCGCTATGAAAATGAAAGCCTTCGGGATGGACGTTAACGGCCGTTCGACATGGTCCGAGGTTGATATTCCCTTCAATCAGGTCACGCCCCTGCATGCAGAAACCGCCAAGCAAGAGGGGGGTTACTGGGGTATCTCAATCAATCAACCGGGCGAACCTATTGGCGGCGGGCCTGATGAAATGCACCTCACCAACCAGCCGCGCATGGTGTGGGCGATGTCGGGGCATTTAGAAAATACCCTGCAAAGCGGCGAAGTGCGCCGTTCAGGCATGGCGGAAGGTGTTTATGTGCAGGGGCGTGCGCTGCATCACTCGTCGTTTGCCAAAAGTCGCGAGCCGGTCATTACGCTCAGCCTCACATTCCCTGGCACTGATATGTACGTGTTCAAAAAGTAGGGGCACACACATGAAATTTGTAAACATTGATGTTGATGCCCAGGGCCATTCATTCTTTAAAGATGTGGACCTGCCGCAAACCGGAACCCCGCAGCGCATTTCATCTAAAAACCAAGACGTCGTGTATTGGCAGATGACGTTGTCCCAGCCGGGGCATTTCATTGACTTCGAACCGGCCAGTGACTTGAAATTCGTGTCAGTGTTTTCTGGCCAAATGGATATCACGGTCAGTAACGGCGAAACCCGCTCGTTTGTACGCGGCGACATGCTGACAATGTGGGATACCAGCGGGCAGGGCCATATCACGCGCTTTGTCGGGCTTGAGCCATGCCACGTGTTGCATATCGCCTTGGCGACGAAAGGCGAGTTCAAATAGGTTTCTTTTCCGTGTTGTGTGCGCTGCGGCGAACATGAGTTGAGTTATACCGGTATGATCGACCAGTGGCCGGGATAGCTTGTTATTATCGTGTTGAATCAAGCAGAACACGTGCTGCACTGCGGCATCGTGGTGTAGTCGAGCGTCAAATAAATGATCAGGGGCTGTTATGAAAGTTCAAGGCTGCACGGCACTCGTAACCGGTGCCAACGAAGG
>JANLSL010000119.1:0-13730 GCA_031362385.1 Alphaproteobacteria bacterium
ATTTATAACGCACTCGCGCGCATTAATTCGAAAATCGAAGACTGGGTGCGCGCCAGCCCAGGCCAATGGATGTGGATGCACAAACGATGGCCAGATTAGATACATCAAGTCAGGCCAAACCATGCCCGTTGTGCGGCGGTGATGACCATACCGTTGTCAGCACACGCGACCGCAACGGTAGCGCGCTGCGTAACGTGATGTGCGCAACATGCGGGCATGTATTTATTAGCCCTGCGCCGAGCGAAGAAGAACTTAAGGCTTATTACACTGAACATTACCGCACCGAATACAAAGGCGTGATCACGCCTAAGCGCAAACACGTTTTGCGTGCTGGCTTGCGCGCACTCGAAAGATTGTCACGGTTGCAGCCCTACATCACAACGCCATCGCGCGTTTTAGATGTGGGCGCCGGTGGTGGTGAGTTCGCCTATCTTTTATCGTGCGCGGGACACACCGTTACAGGTATTGAGCCCAACGCAGGCTACGCAGAATTTGCCCGCCAATCCTATGGGCTAGATATTCAAACAACGACTTTGGAATTGAGTGACTTCGAATCGGAAAGTTTCGCGGTCATCACCCTGCATCATGTTCTTGAACATGTCGCCGACCCACGCAACGCGTTGAAAAAGTTTTGGCATTGGCTAAAACCGAGCGGATTGATGATAGTGGAAGTTCCCAATGCTGTGTCATGGTTTCATGCGCCGCGACGGCGCTTTCACGCGGCACACCTTCACACCTTTAATCAGCTGGGGCTTGAGGACATATTTAAGGCGGCTGGCTTTCGTGTCGAAGATCTTCACGTCGCAGCTGGTACGGGCCACTTGAATATTGTTGCGCGCAAAGAACCAGCGCGCGCAACCTCAGCCACCTTTCGCTCTGCGGCAGATAACGTTCTGAGCCACTTTCAGCGTCACACTGAACTGACTCATATTTTCTCCGGAATGGCCCTGACACGACTGTGGGGTAATGCTCTGCGGCCTTGGCGCGAACGCAAAAAGCTGAGCGATTTAGGCAATCCTCACGACGCCCGCGCGATTCTCGACCGGCTGTTTGCGCCGGCGTTGATGTAAGTCACGGATCGACATTTCCGTCATAGGTTATATGTATATAACCTCTGGATGCATCTGGTTTGAGGTCATGCCATGTCGTCGCATTTTTCACGCCGCTCTCTCCTTTCGACCGCGACCGCCTCGGTCGTGCTGAGCGCGCAAGGGAGGGCCACAGCAAGTGACAACGCCGACGTTATTGTCATTGGTGCTGGCTTGTCGGGGTTGCATGCCGCGCAGATTTTAGAAGATGCTGGTCTGCGCGTCACCGTAATTGAAGCCAGTAATCGTGTTGGGGGGCGCGTTCTGACCCTGACCGATAAACCAGAAAAACCTGAAAGTGGCGGCTCTGAAGTTGGCGCACTCTATGCACGGGTGCGCGATCAAGCTCAGCGCTTTGGCCTGGAGTTAAGACCATGGGAAATCGAGAAAATTGATTTCGCACTGAATATTGGTGGCGAGCTTATCGGCCCCAAAGACTGGCCCTCATCAGCGCGCAATGTATTGCCTGAAAATATGCGCAAAATCCCGCCCATGGCCGTTAATACGGCTTTCATGCCGAAAGATACGGGCTTGAAGGATCTCGATAGCTGGCTGGAGGAGGCGCGCAACAGCGCAGACCCTTCGCTCTATGATTTTTACAAATCAAAGGGTGCTGACGACGCGACAATGAAGTTATTGGAACTGAGCAACCAAGCTGACTCGTTGAAAGATGAATCATTCTTCTGGAGCATGCGCGGGCAAAAGATGTTGGAGTGGGCGCGCGGATCTGGCCCCTTTAGCCATGTGGTCGGCGGCATGAGCAAAGTGCCCGTGGCTATGGCGGCATCTCTGAAAGGTGATGTTGTTTTAAATATGCCAGTTGAAGGTATCGCAGCTGACAAGACTGGCGTGACCGTTACCTGTGCTGGACGCCAGAAATTCAAAGCACGCTTTGTCGTATGCACCGTTCCTGCCTCGGTGCTGCGTTCAATCAAAATCACACCAGCGCTTCCTACACTCCAAGCCGAAGCCGTAGCGTCACTTCCATATGGCCAGTCGACCAGCATTTTCTTTGCCATCAAAGAAAAATTTTGGGAGGTCGATGGCTTAGGCTCTTCTTTATGGACCGATGGCGCGGCTGGGCGTGCCTACAACTGGATTGTGCCAAACGGTAATTACATTTGGATGTATCTCTCAGGGAAGGCTAACAAGCCGCTGCGCACGGCCACCGAAGCCGAGGTAATTCGTTATGCCACAACTGAATTGAATAAAGCACGCCCCAGCACCATCGGCCGCATTGAACCGATTGCTGCTGTGAACTGGTCGGCAAATCCCTGGTCGCGCGGAACCTTCGCCTATCGCCGCCCTGGCCAAATCGCTAAATACGGCAACATTGCCGCGAGCCCCCACATGCGCATCCATTTTGCGGGCGAGCACACTGCCGTGCTGCAAAGCGGCCTCGAGGGCGCCATGGAATCAGGAGAGCGCGCTGCCCTTGAAGTGCTGGGACGTGCTTAACTTACACCATAGGTGTACACGTCATCATGGGTATCCTATGTTTGTGGCCGCACCGCTTGGGGGCGAGAGTTAAATGAATAAAATGCCGACTGAGTCCTTAGGCGATGGCACCAAGCTTCCGCGCTATTACCAGGTCTACCTGACGATCCGGGATTGGATTTACAACGGCAACTACAGCCGCGGCGCACAATTACCAACTGAGACTGAGCTGTGTGAAACTTTTGGGGTCTCACGCATCACGGTGCGCAAAGCGGTTGATCTTCTGGCCGAAGACAAACTCATTTCGCGCGAGCAGGGGCGCGGTACTTTCGTGACAGGTGCTTCAAGCGCCAGCCCGCCGCCGCTCACCGGCGATATGGATCAGCTTCTCAAACGGCTGGATGCCATGGCCAAACGCTCGGAACTCAAAGAACTCAAATTCGAAGTCGTGGTTGCCGATGACGAAACCTGCGCCGACCTGAGTTTAACAGCCGGTGCCATGGTGCAACGCATTTCGATGGTACGCATTTTGCGCGGCCGGCGCGTGGGGCGCACAGTTGCTTATATTCCGGCCGATCTCAATATCGAAATCAAGCCAGATGAGCTGGCGTCAATGTCGGTGTTCTCAATTCTTGAAAAGAAGGGCATCGATATTCTCAGTGCCGACCAACTGATTGGCGCAACCCTAGCCGACCTGCATGACGCCAATGCGCTAGAGTGCGCTGTGGGCACACCATTGGTGCGCAACCGCTTGATTGTATGCGATGCGGCTTATCGCCCAGTTGAAAAACACGTGGCAACGTATCTGGCTGATTTTTATCAACACCGCATTCACTTGGTCCGTCGTCCGGATGATGTCGGCAAATTCCGCTGGGCCCATGAAGAAATGGAAAACGCTAGCTAGCGCTGTGTTTTCATCATGATTTTGTGGTACGCCGGAACGCGGTTCACGATCTCGACATTCTCCACGCCCTGACGCACCGCAAAGAAATCATTCAGGTCGAGCAAAAATAAGGCGGGTGCTGCTTCGTGATATGCGCGGCCCAGGGTTTTCAGCAGCTGTTCACGTTTGGCGACATTCATTTCTTCGTTGGCAGCCCCTAATTGATCGGTCAGTGCTTGATCACAGAAATAGGGGTACAAGCGAAAGCACGAATAGTTCTCCATGGGCCGGGCAACGTCGTTGTAGGGGCCCGCATTCCACGCTGCCGAAAACGCGTCAGTGTCTTTGTCCCAGGTGCCGCTGAGATACCTCGACATCCAGGTGGGAAACGGAATGGTGCGCAGTTCAGCCTTGATCCCGATCTGACCAAGCCGGTCTGCTACTGTTTGATAAATCGCAGCATCACCAGGGTTGCGGTCAACGATCACATCAATTTTCAATGCAAAGCCGCGTTCATAACCCGCTTCTTTCAAAAGGGCTTTTGCTTTGGCTGGGTCGTAGGGGTAAGGCGCGATTGTGGGATCATACCCAACCACACCCCGCGCGGCGGGTTGCCCGGTGGCCGCGGTTGATCCGCGTAACAAGGCATTATTGAGCGCAACTTTATCAACGGCGTAGTTGATGGCTTGGCGAACACGCACATCTTTCAAGGGCACTGAAGAACCGCCCGTGACGCGAAACGCTATCGACATCACTGAGGCGGCCGAGCCTGAAACAATCCGCCCGCCGAACATTTCAACCGCTTCAATGTCGTCAGGGTTCACATTGCCGGCAATGTCGATTTGTTTTGATTGCAGCGCCTGTAAACGGGCTGCGTTATCGGGCAGATTGATGATGGTTAGTTTATCGAGCACCGCTGGGCGCCACGACGGCTTGAAGGCTTCGAGCAAAACGCGGCCTGTGCCATCGCCCCAGTCTTTCAGTTCGAAAGATCCTGTTGTCGCGGGTATTTTCGCAAAACCCTCTGGGCCCAATTTTGTCCACGCCTTAGGGGCGACCATCATCACGCCGGACATGCGGTTGGGAAGAATGGCATCGGGCTTAACGGTGCGAATTAAAACTGTCAGGTCATCAACTTTTTCCGCCCCAAGCACATCGCGGATTTCATTGCCGATAATCGAACGGCGGCCTTCGGGCGTTTTGAGCCACGCCACAGCAGTCACGACCGCCTCGGCACTGAATAGTTCACCATTGGTGAAGGTGACATTTGGCCGCAGCTTGAAGCGCCAGGTCTTGGGGTCAATATTTTCCCACGACATTGCCAATGCTGGCTGCAATTTGCCCTGCTGATCCATTTGCGTCAGGGCATCGAACATCGCGGCCCAGACGTAATTGGCTGGCGAGCCATTAGCCATGTAGGGGTTGCCAAAACTGACCGGCACACCTTTAGAGCCATAGCGCAGTTCAGCAGCACTTGCCGGGGCCGCCAACGCGCAAGCGCCCAGCGCGAATATAAATAAGTACTGGATCATTCCTCAGGTGCAACGATGACCGCAATGCCATCGAGTGCATCGGTCATTTTAATCTGGCACGACAGGCGTGAATTGGTTGGCTTGTAGGCTTCCGTCTCTTCGACCAATTCCTGTTCGTCGGGAGAACGTGGTGGCAGTTTGGGTGCCCAAGCGTCGTCGATAAACACATGGCAGGTGGCACAGCTACAACAGCCGCCGCAAATGGCCTCAACATCCATATTATGATCGCGCAGGATTTCCATCAGGCTTTGGCCAGCCTTGCCCTCGATGACATGGGGCTTTCCGGCACGATTAACGACATTAATCTTGGGCATGACTTATCCGACGCTGGTTGGGATCACTCAGGAGATCGCTCGTAACCTAGGTGTTCATGGCGGGCAAGGGATTTTGACACCACCTATCATGCGCCCGCCTTGGAACTCCACCCGTCCGCACGGCGGACATGCCATGTGCTTGCACACGATGCTGCATTGGTATTTGTTCGGGCTCCACAGGAGTTCGCTGCGATGAGCACAATTGACGTCAACGCACTTGCTAACGCGAAAGCCAAAGGGGCACGACCATACTTTTTTGACGACCCCGCCGTTGAGCGCGTGCTGTCAATCACGATGGCGGTCGCCACCGAAGTGGCTGTGCTGCGCGAACGCATGGATACAATCGAGCGCCTGATGGAAGCCGGAATACCTGTGACCAAAGCAGCGATTGATGCCTACAAACCGACCGACGATGCCGGGCGTGAACGACAGGAATGGCATGCGGCTTATGTGGCGCGTATCATGCGTATTGTGCAGCAGGAATTACAGGCGCTGGAAAACGACGCCCTTAACGTCAGCTCGCAAGATCTTGCTGATCAGCACTTGGCTGATTAAACAGCCGCACTCACAAGTTTACGCCGCAAAATAATGGCGATCACCATGCACACCGCGAGGCCCGCGATGCCCGCCACAAAAGGTGCAGTGATAGCAATTTGCGCATACAGCGTACCTGCAAACATTGGTCCGACAAAACGGCCTAGACTCGCCGAGGACTGATTAAGGCCAAGGACTGCACCGCGCTCGTCCAGCCCTGCCAGCTTAGAGGCAATGGTGGACGGTGTATTTGAGAACACTGCGGTTCCAAACGCATTCAGGGTGGTTCCCACAATCAGCAGGGCGGCATGATCCGCAATGACAAAACAAACCAACCCGGCCGCATACGAAGTTATGCCCAAGATCAGCACCATGGCATCGCTCAAGCGCTTAGAAAGCGCGCCCATCGCCGCCCCTTGCAGAACAACAATAACCGCCCCGGTGTAGGCAAACAAAAATCCAAGCTCGCGCGAATCTAAACTAAAATGATCATGCGCCCACAGCGCCACGGTGGACTCGCGCACGGAAGCCGAGGTCGCCAACAAAAAATTTAAACCAACCACCATCATCAGCTGCGCGTTCCCCGAAATTGCGCCGAACCGACCAAAGGGGTTGAGTGATATTTTTTTTGAAGCAGATGCGCCTGATAGTTTGCGCGATTCCTTAAGCAATACCAAGGTGCATAAAAACGCCAATACCGAAAGCCCAGCAGCCGCATAGGCGGGCCGCGCGAAGTTGGCTGTTAATGCGGTATCGCCGCCCGCCAGAAACCCGCCAAGTGCAGGGCCCAGGACAAAACCTAAACCAAACGCCGCCCCAATTTTGCCCAGGCCTGCCGCGCGGTTCTCAGGTGTTGTAATGTCGCTGACATAGGCGTAGGCCGCAGAAAGGTTGCCCGCACAGAGCCCGCCGATAATGCGCGCTAAAATCAGCATCCACACCGAATCAGCCAGGCCCAGCAACACGAAACCCATCCCACCACCAATGACCGTGATCAACAGCACCGGCTTGCGTCCGTAAGCGTCACTGACGCGACCCCATAATGGTGCCGCCAAAAACTGGCACAGCGCGTAAGACGCCATTATCATGGTGATGTATTCAGGGCTAACGCCCAACTTCAGCGCATAAAATGGAATGAGCGGGGCCAACAAACTGGTGCCCAGCATGCCAACAAAAACAATGAGAAATATCGAAAGCATGGCGCGGCGATTAGCCCCCGGAGCCCATGAATTCAGCAATGCCGGTTAACGAATACTTCCGACCGATGTCGTGCTGGGCCAGCACTTCAAGCGTGGCTAAATCACGCCGCTGAATAATACCTTCGAAAAAATTGCTGATGTAAAAAGTGTTACCATCTTTTGAACGCTGCAACCGCGACCAGCCCTTGCGCTCGGGCACATCAATGCGGCGCATGACTTTGCCAGAGGAGTCATACAAGGCAGCGCCCGAGCCCGTGGCCATCATCAGTGCGCCATCAGGATGAAGTGCCAAACCGCAGGTTCCCCCGACCTCGTCAGCCGCAAGAGCAAACAAGTCAGGTAACTGAGTGCCGCGCATTAAATCGAACTGCATCACACGTCGGCCGTTCTCCGACACATAAATAAGCCGCGCATCATCGGGTGTGACATACATATGCGTAATGCGGTGAAAACCGAACTTACCGCCGTCAAAGTCGCATTGTAATTCTTCGATTGTCCCCGCACCCGGATCAGCGCGGTACAAGAAAGCCCCCCTGCCCCCTTGGCCCGGCGGGGTGAGGCCAGGTCGATCAGAGTGAACACCGAGAATAGCGCGTCCAGCACCACCGAACATAATCGCACCAAAGGCGCGCGCGGGCAAAAAGGGCCAGGGCGACAGTTTTTGGCCAACTTTGTCGAAACGGCTGATCGCTTTGTTTTGTGAATCACACACCAGCAATTCCTGTGCGCGCTCATCGACATCAATCCCGATCACCAGCCCGCGCAAACCTGTGCGCAGCTCACCCTTCAGATTGAAGTTTGCATCGTAGTGCAACACACGCCCATCGCCTGCGTGCTTGCGCAAGTCCACATTGCTATCGTCCACATCAGTCGCGCCCAGAAAAATATCGCCAGGTGCAAATGACTGGGGACCAAGCTCGGCCGCGCGCAAAGAATCAGGAACCGGCGACATCAAAAGTCCTACCCGATTTTGCTCAGCATGGCAGTTAACTCGTCTGGTGCGGTCACCATCGCATCATGGCCGGTATTAATGGTCAGCCACGCCCATTCAGGTTTGCCCTTAAGTGCAGCTTCGACCGGATCAGCTTGCGACATATCACGGCGCTGTAAGCAGCGTATGTAGGTCTTGGGCACGCCCGCAGGCCCGCCATTCTTGTAATGCACCGTTTCCATGAGCGTCGTGAGAGGATGATTGGTCAGCCGGCGTTTGACCCACGCAGCCTTGGGGTGATCGGCAGGAACGCCAAAGAAATCAAGCGCCGGGGGCTCTTGTAAGTAACCATCGATGGCGATTTTGGTACGCTCTGCGCCAACTGCTTGCGGCAGGAAAGGTTTGCCGTCTTGCGCCACAACCGCATCAAGAAAAACCATATGTCGAATTTGGCTTTTGACTGCATCGGCCACCAACGGAATAACATGCCCGGCGTAGCTGTGGCCAACCAAGATCACGTCTTTCAATTCCTCAAACTCGAAAACTTTGATCACGTCAGTCACATGGGTGGTTAAATTTACCGATTTATTCATCAGGTGAACCCGTTCGCCCAGCCCGGTGAGAGTTGGAACGAACACAGTGTGCCCCGCCGCGCGCAACCCATGGGCGACATCGCGCCAACACCAACCCCCATGCCACGCGCCATGAACGAGGACATAGGTTTTGGCTTTAGACTGTGCCGCCGCCGTTTGTGACCCTGCCGCCATTGCAGCTGCTCCGGTTGTAACCAACACGTCACGCCGATTCATGCGCGCCTCCTTATGACCGATGACAGAATCGTTATCCATAGCAGCAGAGCACTAAACCATGCGCAAACACGGGTCATCATAAATATATGACCTTTGACCTTGACCCGCCCCAGGTCCGGCTCCACCCTCAGCACGTCATAGAATCGAACCTCATGAAGGAGTTGATGGAATGTCCGATAGCCCAGAACCAATGGTGCGCCCCGACGGCACCTATGCCACCGCACCCTTGCGTTCTGACAACATCAACATCGCTGTGGTGCAAACCCGGGTGCGCGGTGTCAGCGGTGATAACCCCGCACCCGACATCAAAGACAACCTGGACTATTTTATTGAGTGCATTGACGCCGCCCAGGGCTACGGCGGACGGGCAGACCTGTTGTGCTTTCATGAATTTCCGATCACCGGGTTCAAGCGCTGGACGCGCGAACAGCATTATAGTCTAGCGCTTGAAGTGAATGGCCCCGAGATCGAGCGCGTAGGGCAACGCGCCAAGCAATACAATTGCTACATTGTGTTTGGGACCTACGCCAAAGACCCCGTCAACTGGCCCGGGCATATTTTACATTTGATGGTGTTGATGGGCCCCGATGGCAAAGTGCGCGCCACGCACTGGAAACAGCGCAACGTGCGCGGCATGTTCCCAGGATCAGAGCAATACACCAGCGCAATTTACGACGTGTATGATCGCTTTGTTGAAATGTACGGGCTAGATGCTGTCATCCCGGTTGAGAAAACCGATATCGGTAATATTGCCATGTCAGCGGTGCAGTTTGAACCTGAACTCTTTCGCTGCATGGCCATGAAGGGTGCCGAAATCATCGCGCGCGTGGCCACCGGCGGCTTTGAATCTGACGATATGAAGCTGACCAGTTATCACAACAGCCTTTATACAATGATCTGCAACAACTCGATCAACGTCGGGCGGCGCGGGACTGGCTTTCTGGAAGACACTAACTATGGCGGACCTGGGCGGTCAGCCATTTATGGCCCGCGCGGCATTGAACTGGCGATGGCCGGCGCGTTTGAAACCAAACGCATGGTGCAGATCAACATGAAAGACTTCCGCGCCAAACACCGTATCCCAGACGTACACATGGCGCTGTACAAGCCCGTGTTTGAACAATACCGCGAGCGCTATGACCGTGGCTTGTATGAAAAAGCCGTTCCGAAAGACGGTGCCGACGCATTTAGGATTTTCAAAGAGAACGCACGTTGGACGCACTATTGGTAAATTAAACTCAACCACTTGAATAAGAGTTCATCCATGTCAAGAAACTGGTCGCGCGCAAAATTCATCATCGCTGTGGTTGGAGTGCTGTGCGCCGTGGTGGCAATGCCAGTCACGAGCTGGGCCAAGACCGTGCTCAATCGCGGCACCGGCAGCGACCCCGACACACTTGATCCGCATGTGTCGAGCGGTAACTCTTCAGTCATTTTGATCTACGATTTCTTCGAACCCTTGATGACACTTGATGCCAAAGGCGAGATCGCTTACGGCGTTGCGGAAAGCCACAAGCTCAGCGCTGATGGCTTGACATATACGTTCAAACTACGCCCGAACTTGAAGTGGTCGGACGGCGTGCCGTTGACCGCTGAAGATTTTGTTTATTCGATGCGCCGCGTACAAAACCCCGAAACCGCAACCCGGTACGCGCAATGGTTCTGGGCCATTAAGAACGCCCAGAAACTGAACAAGAAAGAGGCTAAGCCCGACGAGTTGGGTGTGAAAGCGCTCGATGCCCGCACCATCCAATACACTTTGGAAACACCATCGCCGCTGTTTCTCGAAGTGATGTCGACCTTCACGTCGGCACCTGTGCCCCGCCATGTGGTCGAGAAGTTTGGCCGCGCATGGACAGCGCCTGCGAATTTTGTGTCAAACGGCGCTTATGTGATGACCGACCGGGTGCCCCAAACGCGTGTGACAGGCATAAAAAACAAAAATTTCCACGGCGCCGCCAACGTGACCATCGACGAGGTCAATTACTTCCCCACCGAAAATTTGGGCACTGTATTAAACCGCTTTCGCGCAGGCGAGGTGGATGTGGCACTGAACTTTCCGCCCGATCAAATCGAATGGCTGAAAGAAAACATGCCCAAGGAACTGCACATTTCGCCTAACCTTGGGGTTTATTATTTTCTGGTTAACAATAAGAAGCCACCCTTTGATAACCCCAAGGTACGCCAAGCCTTGTCGATGGCTATCGACCGCGAGAGCATGATTGGCAAGCTGTTTAATACTGGTGTGGTGCCAGCCTACAGTTTGGTCTCGCCGGTTGTGTCGAACTACCAAGTCTACAAACCTGCCTACGCAGCCCAGACCATGAAAGAGCGCATGGCAGAGGCCAAGAAACTTCTGACCGAAGCCGGATTCACGGTAGCAAACCCGCTGAAGGTGACTCTGCAATTCGACACGCTGGAAGAAAACCGCAAGATGGCCGTGGCTATGGGCGCGATGTGGAAACCGCTGGGCGTTGAGGTCGTGCTGGCCAACAGCGAGTTCCGCGACCTGACACGCCGGGCACGTACGGGTGATTACGACATCATGCGCTGGGCTTACTTCTCGCCCTTCGGCGATGCATCCGCGTATCTGAATTTGCTCCGCGCGGACGATGCCAGCAACTATTCGGGCTTTGCCAGCACCGAGTTCGACAAACTGATGGCCGAGGCAAATACAATAGTTGATGTACCGCGCCGCGCCGCGCTGATGCGCCAAGCCGAGAAAATATTGCTCGATACCCAGGCGATCATGCCAATCTATCACTATGCTGGCCGGCGACTCGTCCAAACTTATGTCAAGAACTGGATCGATAATCCGCGCAACGCCAACTTGGCGCGTTATTTGTCAATCGAGAAACCGAGCTAAGAAAACCGTCATGCTGATTAACACCTGGTACGTCGCCGCAGAGTCCTCCACCGTGACCGAAACGCCCGTGGGCGTGACCATGCTTGGTCAGGACCTGGTTGTTTTCCGTGACACCAATGGCACGGCGCATTGTTTGTCAGACACCTGCATCCACCGTGGCGGCAGCTTGTGTCGCGGCAAAGTTGTCGCAGGCACAATCCAATGCCCTTATCATGGCTGGCGCTTCAATGCGGCCGGGACGTGTGTCGAGATCCCATCGCTTGGTCCTGAGGCAAGCATTCCCAAACGTGCGCGGGTCGATTCATATCCGACCCAAGAAAAATGGGGCTGGGTGTGGGTGTTCTTGGGTGACTTGCCCGAAGCCCAGCGTCCGCCATTGCCCGATTTCTTTCCGGAGTATAAGGCTTTTGAAAATGGCGCGACTGATTGGCGCTTTTTGCGAGGTACGTATTTATTTGACGCTGCCTGGACACGGGTTGTTGAAAACGGCCTCGACAATGCCCATCCCTTTTTTGTGCACCAAGATTTCGGCAACCCCGACAACCCGCGCGTTGACTCGGTCGATATTCAAGAGCGCGCATTTGGCTCTTACATGACGCGCACCCAAAAGCCGGTTGAGAAACGCGGCGTATGGGCCGAGAAAATTGTCAAAGAACGCCCCGATGTGAAAACCGAGTTACAATTTCATGCGTCAGGGCCTGCTGTGCGCATTCAAATGCATTTGCGCCCACCCATGAGCCAAATCATCATCTCGGCCTACACCCCCATCAACGATCGGCAAACATTGAGTTGGTGGATTCAGGGGCGCAATTTTTTTACCGAGGAAAAGCACGACGCCGACTCACGCAAGCGCGTTCTGACTGTGTTTCAAGAAGACGGCAACATCCTCAATCACATCAAGCCGGTTCACGTGCCTGACTCGCTGAGTGCTGAACTGACAATTTATCCTGACGCGATGAGCTTTGCGTTTCGTAAAATGGTCAAGGAGTATGAAGCGCGCGGCTGGCGGATTGACACCAAAGCGATGGCCACAGAAGACGATGTCGCGCGCGCCATTCCATCGCCTGCGCGCGCACTCGACCCCAAGAACTGGGTGCTGGACACTGTTTTATTGAAACCTGCGCGCCCCATCTCAGCGGCGGCGGAATAGGACTGACACCACATGCTCAGCTTCGCGCTCAAGCGCCTTGCGATTGCTGTGCCGACGTTGTTTTTCGTCGTGTCGCTGTCATTTTTTTTGATGCACGTGGCCCCCGGCGGGCCATTCGATGCTGAGGCCAACCTGGAGCCTCAGGTCATTGAAAACCTGAAGGCAGCATACGATCTCGACAAGCCTTTGATCAGCCAATACTTGATCTATCTGGGCAAAGCGGCGGTAGGTGATTTCGGGCCTTCGATTATTTATCAAGACCGCACGGTTACCCAGCTAATTGCAACCGGGTTGCCGGTCAGCCTTCGCATCGGGCTGAGCGCTATTTTCCTGGCAGGAATTACTGGAATTGCATTTGGGTTGCTGGCGGCATTAAAGCAAAATAGGCCGACAGATTATGTGCTGATGGGCGTGGCCATGACCGGCATTGCGGTGCCCAGCTTTGTGCTCGCCCCCCTGATGACATTAATCTTTGGCGTGATTTTGAAACTCCTCCCGATTGCCACGTTGGAACCTGGTGGCGGCTTAGCGCGCGCACTGCCGGCGCTGGCACCGCTTACTCCCTACATTTTACCAGTCATCGCGCTGGCCATTCCCCAGGTTGCGATCATCGCGCGGCTGACGCGCGGGGCGATGATTGAAGTGCTACGCCAGAATTACATCCGCACTGCGCGCGCCAAGGGCCTGGCCGAGCAACGCGTGGTGTGGCGCCATGCCCTGCAAGCCGGGCTGCTGCCGGTTGTCAGTTATCTCGGGCCTGCGATTGCCGGAATTGTAACGGGTGCTGTGGTTGTCGAAAGTATTTTTCAGTTGCCCGGCATGGGCCGCTTCTTCATTCAAGGCGCCATCAATCGCGATTATCCCTTGGTGCTTGGCATTGTCATTATCTTTGCCGCTGCGGTGATTGTGATGAACCTGCTGGTGGATTTGCTCTATGGCGTGTTGGACCCCAAAGTGAAGGTCGACGGCTGATGGCTTTATTCCAAG
>JANLSL010000129.1:0-5226 GCA_031362385.1 Alphaproteobacteria bacterium
AATCCTTGGCCCAATCGCGGTCGTGCATGGTCATCCAGAACGGTTCGTTGTTGTCGTAGTTGTCTTCGTTCACGCACACCCGCTGGTACAAGTCAGGGATGAGTTTGATGTTGGGCAAGTCCGCATGCAACATCATACCGTTTGGTTTCAGCAGCCGGGCACATTCGGTGATAATATTGGGAATGGCCTTCAGCGAAGTTTCGTGAAACAGAATGTGCGAATACACCAAGTCAAAGCTGGCATCGGGGAATGAGGTTTTTTCGGCATTCATCTGCGCGAAGTTGACTTTGTTGCCATAAGCCGCAGCACGCGCCGCACCATAGCGCAAACAAGGCGCGCCCACATCAATGCCAGTCACTTCAGCTTCTGGGAATGCGTCAGAAAGTGCCACAGTGGCGTGGCCCACACTGCACCCTAAATCTAAAATGCGTTTTGGTTTAAAATTGGGATAGTGCTGCTTCAGCCAAAAAATCGACGACTTCGCCTGGGCATCGAATTTTTTACCCGGAAAACCACCGTGATAAATGAACGCCCCCCGGTCCAGCATTGCACCTTGGGTCACATCATCGGGCAGTCGGTCGGTATGATAGCCACCGGGCATCACATGAATATCACACGCATCATTATAGGCGGGCACTTTTACATTCTCATCCAGCGTCAGCGTGCCGCCTTTTGCAATCAGCTCTTTTGATTTGGCAATCAGCCCCGGCGCTTCGCGTTCCACCGTGTCGATCACCGTCGACCACATCATCTCTTGGCCAGTGCGACGCATGGCCGTGACAGTTTGAAAAAAACCATTCTGACGCAGCGCCTTGCGCGCTTCATGGTGATCTTTCAGCGCACGACCTTGGGCCATCTCGAACGCGGGCTTCACGGCCTTTTCAAAAATCGCGCGTCCGCCGCCAAAAAATAACCTCCCCACCTTGCCACGAAACGCCTTAATCGCCTCGGCGCGGGCGCGTTCGTCGTGGGTTTCTTGCGGCAGCATGGCGTGGCGATGCTGTTGGTTCAGCCGCAGCATGTCGCGCGCATTGATCGGTTTATTCATTTTCGCCCCAACATTTGTCGTCGCTTCTCGGGTTGCCCTTTGGGGCGGTTCCGTCTATGAGTGTACCCGTTTTGTTCTCGCCACTCCAGACCCCTGAAATCACCACAAATGCTCACCGATATCAAGATTCGCGGCGCGCGCGAACATAACCTGAAAAACATCAACGTCGACCTGCCCCGCAATAAGCTGGTGGTGATTACCGGCCTCTCGGGCTCGGGTAAAAGCTCGCTGGCGTTCGATACGGTTTATGCCGAGGGCCAGCGGCGCTATGTGGAATCACTCTCAGCCTATGCGCGGCAGTTTTTAGAGCTGATGCAAAAGCCCGATGTGGATTCCATCGAGGGCCTCTCGCCGGCCATTTCCATCGAGCAAAAAACCACCAGCCGCAATCCGCGCAGCACGGTGGGCACCGTCACCGAAATCAACGACTACATGCGCCTGCTGTGGGCGCGCGTCGGTGTGCCCTACTCGCCCGCCACAGGTTTGCCCATCGAGGCGCAGACCGTTTCCCAAATGGTTGATCGCATCATGGCCATGGGCGATGGCACGCGGCTGTATTTGCTGGCGCCCATCGTGCGCGGCCGTAAGGGCGAATATAAAAAAGAGCTGCAAGATTTGCAGAAAAAAGGCTTTCAGCGCGTCAAGGTCGACGGCACCTTGCACGAAATTGATGCCGTGCCGGTACTCAACAAAAAAATCAAACATGACATCGAGGTGGTGGTTGATCGCGTTGTGGTGCGCGATGGTTTGCAATCGCGGCTGGCCGATAGTTTGGAAACTGCACTGGGGTTAGCCGACGGCATCGCCTTCACTGAAAATGCCGACGGCAAGGGCGAGGCCGCGCGCACTGTGTTCTCATCCAAGTTCGCCTGCCCCGTCTCGGGCTTCACCATTGACGAAATCGAACCGCGCCTGTTTTCGTTCAACAACCCGTTCGGCGCATGCCCGACGTGTGATGGCCTGGGTGTGACATTACATTTTGATGCCGACCAAGTGGTGCCTGACTCAAACGCCAGCATCAACGACGGCGCCGTAGCCCCCTGGAGCACGTCCAACCCGCCCTCGCCCTATTACCTGCAAGCGTTGCGTGGCGTCTGCGCGCACTTCAAGGCCGACCCGACCACGCCGTGGAAAAAGCTGCCCCTCAAGGTGCGCGAGGCCATTTTGAACGGCACCGGCGAGGAAGCCATTACAATTAAATTCGATGACGGCACGCGCAAGTACGAAACTAAAAAACCCTTCGAAGGAGTGCTGAACAACCTACAGCGTCGTTGGCGCGAAACCGACAGCGCCTGGATGCGCGAGGAATTGGAGAAATACCAAACCTCGCACCCGTGCGAAGTGTGCAAGGGTTATCGCCTGAAGCCTGAATGCTTGGCGGTGAAGATCAACAAAAAGCATATCGGTGAAGTGTCGGAACTGAGCATCTCCGATTCCGCCGCGTGGTTCGCGGGCTTGAGTAAAGTCCTCACCACCAAGCAAATGGAAATTGGGCGGCGCATTTTGCGCGAAATCGACGACCGCCTGCATTTTCTCAACAACGTCGGGCTGGAATACCTCACACTCGCCCGCAATTCCGGCACACTGTCGGGCGGGGAAAGCCAGCGCATTCGTCTGGCCTCGCAAATTGGCTCAGGGTTAACAGGCGTGTTGTATGTGCTCGACGAGCCATCCATCGGCCTTCATCAACGCGACAATCACCGTTTGCTGGAAACACTGCGCCGACTGCGCGATATCGGCAATTCGGTGCTGGTGGTGGAACACGATGAAGACGCCATTCGTACCGCCGACTACCTCATCGATATGGGGCTGGGGGCTGGCATTCATGGCGGCACCATTGTGGCCGAGGGCACACCGGCCCAGGTGATGAAAAGTAAAACCAGTATTACGGCCGCCTACCTGACGGGCCGCAAAACCATTCCGATCCCCAAGGTGCGCCGCAAAGGCAACGGCAAGTCCATCATCATCAAGGGCGCGCGCGCCAACAACCTGAAGAATGTCGATGTCAGCTTCCCCATGGGCACACTGACGTGCGTGACGGGTGTATCGGGCGGCGGTAAGTCGTCGTTGGTTTTGGAAACGCTTTATAAAAGCCTGGCCAAAACATTATACGGCGCACGCGACCTGCCCGGCCCGCACGACAAAATTGAGGGTATCAACCACCTCGACAAAGTCATCGACATCGACCAATCGCCCATTGGCCGCACGCCGCGTTCCAACCCGGTCACCTACACCGGCTGCTTTACGCCCATTCGCGAATGGTTTGCCGAATTGCCCGAGGCCAAAACGCGCGGCTACCAGCCGGGGCGGTTTAGCTTCAACGTTAAGGGCGGGCGCTGCGAAGCCTGCCAGGGTGACGGCGTGCTGAAAATTGAAATGCACTTCCTGCCAGACGTGTACGTGACATGCGATGTATGTAAGGGCAAACGCTACAACCGCGAAACCTTAGAGGTTCATTTCAAAGGCAAATCCATCGCCGATGTGTTGGACATGACGGTGGAAGAAGGTGTTGAGTTTTTCAAGGCCATGCCCAGCATTCGTGAAAAGCTCGACCTGCTGAACCAAGTGGGCTTGGGTTACGTTCACCTCGGCCAACAGGCCACCACGCTTTCGGGCGGCGAAGCGCAGCGCGTGAAGTTGGCCAAGGAACTCAGCAAGCGGGCAACAGGCCGCACCGTGTACATCCTCGACGAACCCACCACCGGGTTGCATTTTGAAGACGTGCGCAAATTATTGGAAGTGCTGCAAACCCTGGTGGACCAGGGCAACACTATTATCGTCATCGAACACAATTTAGAAGTGATCAAAACCGCCGACTGGATTATCGACATCGGCCCCGAAGGCGGTGCCAAAGGCGGCAAGATCGTGGCCGTTGGAACCCCGGAGCAAGTTGCGAAGGCGAAGGGCAGCTACACGGGGGAGTATCTCAAGGAGAGGTTGGGATAAACTATATGAATAGGCAAAAGCCATGACAATTAAGTTCTCAGACTTACTTGTAGCGGACTCCAAACTTTTTGCGAAGAGCGAATTTGCCCCCGCAAATGAAGACTGGCCGGCACTTTCATTTTCATCCAATAAAATTGCGGCTGATTTTCAAAAAATTTACAAGCGAGGAAAAGATTTCTTAATATTTGTCGGCACAAGCAATCCTGATGACACTCCAGAACAGGCGCATCGTCAAAATTTGCTTTCTGTAATTTCAATCGACCCGAAGAGAATCATTAGCACTAAGACTATCGTTTCACCAGTATCATGGGCACGCGCGCAGGCGAAGTATCCCGATAGGTGGGATGTATCTTTGCCAATACTTCAGGCTTGGGAAGTCATTGGCTTTCCAAGCGCACATGAAAAACTCCCAGCAACCTATATCAAGTTCAGGAATCCTGGAACCCGAGGGCATCCTATTCCTATCGAATCAAGCGATATCGATAGTCTTCGCCAGCTTGAATTACAACAGACGCCACTCAATCTTAGCAAACGCATTCTCGAGAACGCTTTTTCAAGTCAAGATGAAGATCAATTGCGTAAAGAACTCTCGCGGCTTGCTGAAGCTATTCGGGCAGACGTTAATAGAGCTGGAAGCGAAACCAATGGAAGTTATCCGCATCGATCAGCACCGAACATCTCTGATGTTTATTCGTCACTTCTAAAAAAATGGAGATCTACAGGTGGTTGTTGCGCTCTTTGCAGTCAAAAAATTAACTTAAAGAATAAAAACAAACTCCTTCAAATGTCTCGCGACCGAATTGATAGCTCCGACAAAAGCTATTCCGACGCAAATTTACAGATTACACATCTAGGATGCAATCTTGGTAAGTCGGACGCAACCACTGCTGAATGGAAGGAATTTTTATCGCACCTAAGGCTTATAGAGTCGCCTAAGCGAGAGGAAAGTTAGCATGCGCATAAATAAAACCCGGCTGTCGCCCGGCACTTTGATTCTTACCACATTCACACATCTTCGTGTGACGAACTGCGACAAACCCTCTCCCGCGCTTGCGTGGGAGAGTAGCACTTAGGGTCAGAGTAAAAACTCCACCGTCTCATTTTGACCTTGGCTTCATCTTCGTCACCTTCACCACCCTGCCCTTGCGATCGTAAGTGGTCCATTCCCCGGTCTGAAGGCCGCCTGTGAAGGTGCCTGACCGCATTTTGCTTCCGTCTTTTCTGAACCACTC
>JANLSL010000147.1:0-3446 GCA_031362385.1 Alphaproteobacteria bacterium
GGCGAGAGCGTGAAAGTGAAGGGCAAGGCACTAAAGTTGATGTACTTTGGGCGCAATCACGGCGACTGCATGTTGGTGATGCAGGTGGAGGGCACTGACGTGCTCTATGTGAATGACTTGGTAACCCCCTACTCACTCGGGCTCGGATTTATGCCCGACTACAATCCGAAAGAGTGGGCGCGGTCTTTAGGCGAAATTGAAGCGCGGCCCGATTGGCAGCGCATGGTGGGCGGGCACGGTGTGCCGTTTGGCAAACGCGATGCGGTCACACAGCGTCGGCGCTTTTTGGAGCAACTCATGGCTGCCGTGAAGCCCGAGTTCGACAAAGGCCGCAGCGCAGACGACATTGCCGCGACCATCGACCTCCCTGAATTCAAAGACGTGCGCGGTTACAAAGAACAAATTGGCCGCGCCGCTGAACGCATTTATCATTACTACGAAATGGGCTGGTAAGGGGAGAGATAGCAATGACCTTGAAAAGTGTTTTACGTGTCGCGATGTCGTTGGGCATGGCCACAAGTGCCCGTGCGGCCGATATTCCAGACCGGGCGGAGCTGTTGAAACCAGCGCCAAACACAGCATGGAATAAATTTGGTTTTGGCAAAGTTGAAACGCTTGAGATCGCGCCGGGGCTGTACACATTCTCATCCAGTGCCCGCAACATTTTCATGGTGACCAAAGACGGCGTCATCGCAACCGACCCGCTGACGCCAAAAGATGCAAAACTGTTGCGCGAAGAAATTCGCAAAGTCACCGACAAGCCGGTGAAGTACGTGGTTTATTCACATAATCACTGGGACCATGTGACGGGCGGCAAAATTTTCAAGGACGAAGGTGCGACGTTTATTGCTCAGGAAAAGTGCGTTCAGCATTTCAAAGACAAACCCAATCCCGATGTGGTGATGCCCGACATTACTTACAAAGACAAATACACCGTCAAATTGGGCGGGCGTTCGCTTGAGTTGATTTACTTAGGCCCCAACCATGGTGACTGCATGTCATTCATGCGCCCGGACTCAGACGGCGGGAAGTATTTATTCGCGGTGGATATAGCAACACCGGGCGGGGCCCCGCTGACATTCATGGCCGGGTATGACCCTTACAATTGGATCCGCACACTCAAAGAACTGGAGGCGATGCCCTTCAGCGTCATGATTCCGGGCCACGGCGTACCACTGGCCGACAAATCAAGCCTCACAGAGCGGCGCAAATATTTGGAAGCCTTGATGGCCGCCGTGAAGAAAGCCAACGATGACGGCATGCCTGGCGATCAGATCCCCGACAAAGTCCGCGTGCCTGAGTTTGCATACTTGCGCGGCTATGAACTCAACATTCGCGACAACGTGCGCCGGGCGCAGGCGTATTGGGGAATTGGTGAATAACGAAAGCGCTTAGAGCTTCGTTGGGTTGGGCGCGTCGCCGTAGACCTCTTTAGGGTCGAAGGTTTTGGCCGCTTCTTCGTATTTCAGTTTTTCAATCACACTGGCCAGCGGATTGCCCAGCGGCACCGAACGATAGAAGCAGCTTTTAAAGCCGACGTGACAACTCGCCCCTGAGCCGCCGACGCGCACACGCAACCAGACGGCATCCTGGTCATCGTCCACGCGCAGTTCTTCAACCTGCTGGACCAAGCCCGAGGTGCCGCCCTTGTGCCACAACACTTGGCGACTACGACTAAAGTAGTGCGCCTCGCCGGTTTCAATGGTCAGGGCCAACGCTTCGGCGTTCATATACCCCAGCATCAGCAATGTTCCGGTGTCAGCGTCGGTCGTCACCGCAGGAATCAGGCCATCAGCGTCGAATTTCGGGGCCAAGGTATGGCCTTCTTCAACCTGTTCAATGGACAGGCGCTTTCCGAACGTGGGGGTGGCTGCGGCGGGCATGGCGGTGGTCCTGATCGATGGCCAGAAGGCGGGAAATGCCCCTCAAGAGCCTGAAAGTCAACCAAAGGGCTGAAATTCATTGATTCCTGATGTGGGTGCCAGCGCCACTTTTTGCAATCCCAGCGCCTTTAGAGTATCACCCAGGGGCCAGGGCGGCGAGCCCCTGAACCTCTGTCGGACCGGCTATGTCATTGATTTTGTACAATACTTTGACGAGAAAGAAAGAGCCCTTCGTGCCTGGCAATCCCAACCGGGTGACGATGTATGTCTGCGGACCCACGGTCTATAATTACGCCCATATCGGCAATGCCCGACCACCGGTGGTTTTTGATGTTCTCTTTCGCCTGCTGAAAACCCGCTATGGGCAGGTCGTCTATGCCCGCAACTTTACCGACGTCGATGACAAGATTAACGCGGCAGCCAAAGCCCAGGGTGTGCCCATTAGCGTCATAACCGACAAATTTGCCCGCATATACCGCGAGGATACCGCAGCACTTGGCGTATTACCCCCGACCCTAGAACCCCTCGCTACGGGCCATATTCGCGAAATGGTGGCCATGATTGAGGGCCTGGTGGCGTCGTGCCATGCCTATGCCGCCGAAGGCCATGTGCTGTTCAGTGTGCCGACTTTTGCGGCTTATGGCCGCCTTTCGGGCCGCAACCGCGATGACATGATCGCCGGGGCCCGGGTCGAGGTTGCGCCCTACAAGAAAGACCCTGCCGACTTTGTGCTGTGGAAACCTTCCACCCCCGACCTGCCGGGGTGGGAGAGCCCTTGGGGACGGGGGCGGCCCGGCTGGCATATCGAATGCTCGGCCATGATTGCCACCCACTTGGGTGAGACCATCGACATCCATGGGGGCGGCAACGATTTGATTTTCCCGCACCACGAAAACGAACTGGCGCAAAGCGCATGTGCGCACGGCGCTCAACCCCTGGCGCGCTTCTGGCTGCACAACGGATTCCTGACCATGGACAAAGAGAAAATGTCCAAGTCCTTAGGCAATGTACTCACGGTCAATGAATTGCTGAAACAAGCACCTGGCGAAGCCATTCGCTGGGCACTGTTGAACGCGCAGTATCGTCAACCGCTCGATTGGTCTGATGAGTTGTTGGTGCAGTCTAAAAAAACCTTGGACCGGCTCTACCTTGCGCTTGACCAAGTGAAGGGCGTGGATGCTGCCACGGGTGCTGTACCACAAGCCGTGATCGAAGCACTTGACGATGATTTAAATACTCCTATCGCGATGGCCGAGATTGCAGCACTTGCGCGCGCATTAAACACAGCCGCAAGCGATGCAGAAAAAGCGCGGCTTAAAAGTGAGCTGCTTGCCGCCGGTGCATTGCTCGGCGTTTTACAGCAAGACCCTGCGGCATGGCTGAAGAACGCGTCTGCATCGGCAGTCAGCGCAACAGAAGTTGAAAACCTGATCGCGGCGCGCAATGCAGCACGCGCGGCGCGTAACTTTAAAGAAGCCGACCGGATCCGCGATCAAATCGCAGCCCTGGGCGTGGTGATTGAAGACCGCGCCGATGGCACCCATTGGCGCATGGCAAGCTGAA
>JANLSL010000167.1:0-2369 GCA_031362385.1 Alphaproteobacteria bacterium
CCCCTGGTTTACCGGATGGGCACCGATCATATTCTGATCGCCGAGGCTGCACTCTATGGCGGCGTAAAATGTGTGCCTGAGGAACTTTATCATCGCAAGCCACACCCTGGGCGCACAGCGAAGGGCAACGCCAAGCTGTGCTCGGATTATGATTATCGCTTGGTCGAGCCCATCGACCCTTATGATGGTGATATCGGGGCCATTCCGCCGTACCTGGAAATGATTCTCGCTCATATCGAAATTTTTGACCGCGCCCGAATTCCGACGGCTGACAAAAGAGAATTGAAAAAACGCACCGTGCCTATTCTAGCGCAGCGTTTTCAAAGCCAAATTTTAGATGAAATCAAAGAGATGATGCAGCAATGCTCAGGTTTTGTGGGCCACGTTGGCGCCAAGGGCCTCGACCAAGGCGGGCGGCTTCATGGTGTCGCGTTGATGAAGGCTTTAGCGCTCGCTCAAATGGCTGTCCCCGAGGTTAAGCCCTATCTCTACGCCTTGAACAAATCTCTGGCGCAACTTCTCAATGAAGCCCAGTAGGTTGCTGGCCACATCGAGATCTGATTTTCTCTGGTTTAAGGCAGCCCCAACCTGTATAGGCTGGTCAGCGCGCAATGATCTGAGAAAGCTAGAATCATTCGCCGCGCTTTATGCGTGTCCCAAGACTGAATCGTAATTTTGTCTGAGAAGTAAGATGACAACAATAAGAACCGAGGACGACCGAGTCCGTGAGAGCGCCATTTTTGCTGAAGCCACCGAAGTTCTGAATGAGAGCTCTGTCACGCAACTGACCTCAAACGCGCTGACAAAATGGAACGCGGCCACCACACAAGACGCGCAGCGCATTCATGATGTGATCGCCAAGGAATTCCCTGACGAATTTGACCCACAAACCTATTGGACGGCCGCAGCAGCCCATAAGTTTCGCGATTTCTTTGCCTGGGGCCACGACCATGATTTTGGCTTTGGGTTTAAGCGCTCAGGTGCGATGGGCCAACGCCATATCGAGATTGTCAGCGAATGCCTGAAATTCGGATTAATGCCCTCAAAGCTTGCGGGGCTGAGCGTTCTTGATGTCGGGTGCTGGTCGGGTGGGGATGTACTTTTACTTGCCGGTCTTGGGGCGAAAGTGACCGCCATTGAAGAAAATCAGCGATCAGCAGATTCAGCCACGCGCCTGTGTGAGTTGGTCAAGTGCCCGATCAATTTGGTCACCGACAGCGTTTATAAAGATCGCAAAGATTGGGCCGCGACGTTCGATGTGATTTATGCCAGCGGCGTCATTTACCATGTGACCGATCCGATGTTGTTTGCGCGTATTCTGTTCGCCTACCTCAAACCCGGCGGAACGCTGATTCTGGAAACCAAAGCGAGTGCTGGCGATAAAAGTTTTTGCGGCTACAGCGGTACGGTCGAGCGCGGGTGGAATTGGTATGCCCCGAACCGGGAAGCGTTGGGGCGTTGGCTGGTCGATGCCGGGTTTGACGCTGAGCACATCAAACTACGCGTTCGGGAAAATGGACGCCTTCTCAGTTCATCCGTTAAAACTGAGATGCGCGCCCTGCCCGAGACCGCCGGGTTTAGCCGCCCGGGCAGCTGGCTTGAAGGCGCCGTATGAGTGCTGCGACGGCTCAGAACGTGCAGCCCTTGAAACTGCACATTGGTTGCGGCAAGCGCTTCATCCCTGGGTTCGTGCATGTCGATGTGTTGCCGCTGGCGCATGTTGATCATGTCACCGATGCCAAAAATTTAACATTTGCATCAACAGAATCCGTCGACCTGATTTACGCAGCCCATGTGCTTGAGCACTTTGGGCGCTACGAGTTTATCGTCGTCCTCACAGAGTGGTACCGCGTCCTGAAGCCCGGCGGTGTATTACGTCTCTCGGTCCCTGATTTTAAGGCCTGCGCTGGCATCTATTATGAAAAAGGCTTGGCCGACGGATTATCCGGGCTTTTGGGCCTGATCATCGGCGGCCAGCGCGACACGTTCGACTTCCATAAGATGATTTTTGACGAGCCATTTCTGAGTGGCGTACTTAAAAAAATTGGCTTTAGTCAAACGAGGCTGTGGGATTGGCGAACCACAGAGCACGTTAACACCGATGATTACTCACAAGCTTACCTGCCCCACCTCGACAAAGCGACGGGGCGGCTGATGAGCTTGAACCTCGAAGCAGTGAAGTAATCTATACTCGCCTCAGGAAGCCATCCAGAAAATTGCCAGCACCACCGCCGCCGTACTTCATATCGCGGGCAAAATCTTTGCGGCTTTCCAAAAAGCGATTCACCGCAACACGCGGGTTTGATGCGCCAACATCTGGGTATTTTTCAGTGGGGCGTCCCACCGGTGTGCCCACAAGATCAGCAAAC
>JANLSL010000172.1:0-3288 GCA_031362385.1 Alphaproteobacteria bacterium
TCTCAGTGCAGCGGAACGTCGGGCCTATGTGATCGCGGACAACAAGCTTGCGCTGAATGCAGGCTGGGACCAGGACCTCTTGGCTGTCGAACTGCAGGCCCTGATCGATCTCGACTTTGAAGTGGAACTGACGGGCTTCTCGATTGCTGAAGTGGATTTGGTGATTGATGCAGCCGGGGAGCGCGACCCGGCGGTTCCACCTGGCCCTGTCGATGAAATTCTACCCCTGCCCGCTGTCGCTATCAGCCGCCGAGGGGACTTATGGAATTGTGGACGGCACCGGGTGCTTTGCGGCGATGCCCGCGACCCCGGTGACTATCAGACTTTACTGAACGGCGAAGTGGTAGACCTTATCTTCACTGACCCACCTTATAATGTGCCCATCGATGGCCATGTCTGTGGCCTAGGGCGGGTCCGACACCGTGAGTTTGCCATGGGGGCCGGCGAGATGTCTGAGGCGGCCTTTACATCCTTCCTCTCAGAAACCCTCGGGTGCGCTGTCAAAGTTTGCCGGGATGGGGCCATCGCCTTTGTCTGCATGGACTGGCGTCATATGGGCGAGCTGTTGGCTGCTGGCAGGCAAGTGTTCAGCGAGCTCAAAAATCTGTGCGTCTGGAACAAGACAAACGGTGGTATGGGCACTTTCTACCGCTCCAAACATGAGCTGGTTTTTGCCTTTAAGGTCGGTTCAGGGGCCCATGTGAATACCTTTGGGCTGGGCGAGACCGGCCGTTACCGCACCAATGTCTGGGACTACGCCGGGATTAATGCGTTTGGCCAGAGCCGGGACGCTGAACTGGCCCTGCACCCCACTGTCAAGCCGGTGGCCCTGGTGGCCGATGCCATTAAGGACTGCTCTAAGCGCGGCGGCATCGTGCTCGATGGGTTTGGCGGCTCTGGCACCACGCTGATCGCCGCTGAAAAGACCGGCAGGTCAGCCCGCCTGCTCGAGTACGACCCGGCCTACTGCGACATCATTGTACGGCGCTGGGAACATCTCACGGGTAAGAAGGCAACCCTGGCCGCAACAGGCCAGGCCTTTGAGGACGTACTTGAGCAGCGGCTTACACCCGCAGCGATAACGGGAGCCGCGTGATGAGCGACACACCCAGACCCGATGGCCCGAGCCAGAGCCGCAAACAAAAAACAGTTATAGAGTCCGAAGGCTTGGTGTTCAGAAACGCTGCCTCGACAGGCGCACCAAGTGATACGACGCCCCGCCCCACCAGCAATACACCTTACGAGGTCGGCTTCGGCAAGCCGCCCACGAACACCCGTTTTAAGAAGGGCAAGTCGGGCAATCCGCTCGGACGGCAGAAGAACCGCAAGACCAGGCCTTACATTTTTGCTGACGCTGTCACCGACGGCCTGCTGCAGCAAGAGCTCTATCGACCCATCACAATCACACAGAACGGCAAGAAGGTCGAAATGTCAGCCATGCAGATTGCCATCCGCGCCCAGGTCAACCGGGCAATGAGGGGCGAGCGCCTTTCTTTCCAAAAAATGCTTGAGCTTGCCGAGGACCGCGAGGAGGAATACTTGGAAGCAAGCTTTAAACGCTACACGCGACTCGAGAGAGCCAAACGTGATGGCGAAGCAGTACTGGCTGACTGCAAGAAGCGCGAGGTTAACCCTCCACAACTCTTGCCGCATCCCCACGACATCACCCTGAACCCGATGACATGGGAAGCGAAGGTCAATGGCCCTGAAACGCTCAGTCAGGCCGCACATTGGGAATACTTTGGACGATTGCGAGAGTATCTCTATAGATACGCATTCTATACTCAGGGATCTAGCGGAATTGTCAGAGAGGAAAATGGGCAGAAACTACTTCATGTCGGATTTTTTCTAGCCAATTACCTGAATGGCCACGTCCTTCCCAAAAGCTATCGTTGGGACGAATGGAATCTGATCGCAATCAACCTTGATGACCGCGCCACACAAGAAGACTGGCATAAAATGATGACCGAGAAAAAGGCATGGCTTGATGAAAACTGCTGCATAAAAAATTCGGACTTACCCCTCGACATTCAAGAGAAGCTGAGAACAGCCCTTCACTCGGGAATCAGTAACGCCTGGGTTCGAACCGGGATACCAGCCGATGGTCAGCACGCTCCTCGCACAACGGCTATAAAAAATTGATTTTCTTAGGTATTTCAGCCCAAATCGGCAAGACTCCGATCAGGATTGCGAGGTTTATGGTAACGAAATTCTCCCGACCAAGTTTGCACTCGCTTCTGCCCCTGCGCCAAGCCATGGTCCGCGCCATAACGACCCAATGAGGTGCCGCGTGGCCGAGTTCATTTTCACCTCAGAGCAAAAAAAAGCCTGGGACTTTATTGAAAGGCGCCGCATCAAATTTGCCGAGCGTATGGCACGGGTTGCAGACCCCGATTGGGGTGGTATCGACGACACCTGCAGTTGCTGTGGTTATCCGTTTCTGTACTTCACGCGGGATGATCGTCATCCATGTCCTGTCTGCACATGGGATCCTGAATACGACGATAACGCGCCAGAAGATGTACACGTGGCTTTAAATCTCGACGAGAAGCCGTTTTTGACCCTGGCTGAGGCACGCCTTAATTTCACCCGTCGTGGTAACTGCTTCGTCGAAAGCACGATCTGCTTTGGGGACACCGAAGCCAAGGAATGGACGTTCAACTATCGGCTTGAGCTGCGAGCATTGCTAGCAGCGCTGGACGCCCTGAAGGCCGACACTAACCCGGCCAACGATGAAAAACACTGGAAAGCGATTAGAAACACATTTAACGCTCTCGCACGCCTGGCGTTCTCAGACTATGAGTGGAATGTCATCGGTATGCAGTCATGGAAGTTTGCGGCCAAGATCGACTGCAGTTAATGGCTAACTCGTTCGCCACAGAGCGAGGCCATAACAGTGCACTTAATTCGAAGTTAAGTGCACCGTCACTGCAACTTCCGTAACTTGTGATGACTCCCAAGAGCGGCCCGACACCTATCAGATAAACCAGATCTCGATTGCTGAACACACCGCCGTGTCTCAATCATCAATACGGTGGCTTGGTTGGGCCATCACAATCATAAGCCTCGCTGCTCGGAGATAAAGATGCAGCTTTCAGTTTCCAATGCTGGAAAGTTTGCCACGCGTCGGTAATAGGGCTCGTCCAGCGCTGAGGTAAAATGAGTCACCAGGCTGCGCCGCGAACGAGATGGATTGGTGATCACAGAACCGCCGTGAGCGAGCTCGGCGTGCCAGATCAATACATCGCCGCGCTGAGCCAAAAATGAACGCTTTGGCTGACGCAGACG
>JANLSL010000173.1:0-1807 GCA_031362385.1 Alphaproteobacteria bacterium
CAGTAAGGGCGCGCCAGTGGCGGTGCGCGATCCGCTGACGGCCCACTCGTTGGATGCCAATGTGGGTTGAACAACGCTCAGCATCGCCGCGCGAAGCTGTGTGATGGTGTCGAACGAAAGACTGGTGACCGTGACGGGCGATGTGGCTGCCACATCTGGGAATAACTCGGCCGCTCGGGCGGGGCCAAGTTTAGCACTCAGTGCCGCGCGCGAAAGTTCCTCGGGCCAGTTGCCCGACAGTTGCAGCCCCATCAGCTTTTGCCACACCAACGAGTCAGCAACTACCCAAGGATCTGGCTTGAAAAACAGCAGCTTGAATTCGAGCGGTAAGCTTGCGGTCGTGATGTAGGCGTTGACGCCCGAGGCATAAGGCTCAAGAACCGCGCGGGCTTCTGGGTCAAGCTTTGAGACGGCATCTTGGCTGAGTCGATAGACGCCAAGTGTGCGCATAAATTTATCGCTGCCCACGCCTAAGGGCCCCAGTATTTCGCTGAGGCGGCCTTGGCCAGCCCGGCGCATCATCTCCATCTGAAACAGCCGGTCCTGGGCATGCACAAAGCCTAGCGCCAGGTATGCATCGGGGGCTGATTGGGCCTCGATCCAGGGCACGCCGCGTTCATCGCGTGTAATGGTTATGGGCGCGCTGATACCGCTGATTTGAACCGAACCTTCTGTTTTGGGCAGCGCCATGAAGGTAGAGGCGGCCAGATAGCCTACAAAGGCCAAGAGCAGAGCGAGCAAACCGAGAAGGATAAAGCTGATGGCGCGTAATATGTGTTTCACGGAATGGCTCTTAAATATCTGTTTAGAATTGAGGATTACTTTGTGAGCCTGGACAATGCCATGACCCAGTTCAAGCTTCATAACGATGAAATAGCAGGGGCCGAAGATTTCGGCCGTGAAGTGCTGTTTGAGGTCAAACCCGTCGGCCATGCGGTGCAGGTTACCGCGATTGATGTGATCACCGGCGTCGAAGTAACCATGATTGCTGCGGCCAACCTGACGCCTTACAGCTTGAAAATGAACGCCATGCGCAAGTTAGCGCATGCGCTATCAAAACTGGGCGAAGATGACCCGCCGACCAAAGTCCAGCGTCGCGGCCACTACGCATAAGCCTTGGTTGGAATATCTCGCGAAAACAATGCTTTGTAGTGCTCTGGTGAGAGCCTACGGGATATGGTATCCGAACGGCCCCCAACCAAAGAGATCACCGTTTTCGCAACCATGTCCAACACCCTTTTGGCCCAACCCGGAGACGTTGTCGCGATTGCGAGCGACCATGCCGGAGTGGAGCTGAAAGCAGCGTTAAAAGAAGAACTCACAGCGCTGGGTTTCAAGCCCCTTGATCTGGGCACCAACTCATCTGACTCGGTCGATTATCCTGATTTTGGCCACGCGCTTGCGCAAGCCATCACCACTAAAAAAGCCAAAGCAGGTGTGGCCATTTGCGGCACCGGCATTGGCATCAGTATCGCCGCCAATCGCCACGCTGGAATTCGCGCTGGTTTGGCGCATGATGAAAACACCGCCAAGCTGAGCCGTGAGCATAATGATGCCAACATTCTGGCCCTGGGGGCGCGTATTGTGTCGCCCGAACTAGGCAAAGCCATGCTGCGCGCATTTTTTGCAACAGAATTCGGCGGTGGTCGTCATACCAACCGCGTTGCTAAACTCGGATAAAAATAAAAAAGAAGGACCCAGATCACATGGATCAACGCGTACCCTCAACTTACTTTAGCAGCTCATTAGCCCAGGCCGATCCCGATGTGTTTAGCTCGGTGGCCAAGGAGCTGGAGCGTCAGCAAAC
>JANLSL010000183.1:0-5445 GCA_031362385.1 Alphaproteobacteria bacterium
CTCGATCATTTCAGTGGTGACTTTGCCCTTGGTGCTGAGCAAGTGTACAATAATCTTGCCACGATGGCGGTCCGCCCAAACCTCGGCACCCATCGCAATGACAAACGACATCAAGATATAGATGTGCGGGATACCCAGAAACACAACATTGTCGGTATCGCTTTTGATAAAATCCGAGGCAGCTGTGGTCCGGTCTGCTTTTTTCGCATCAGCCATGGAATGGCCTCCCTCTGCTCACACGTGGTGAATGAAACAATTGTCCCTAAGACAAGACATCTAACGCCTCAACCATTCTGCGGGCAACGTTCATTTGGTAACAGAAGTTGTCTAGCGAACGTGGCTCGCGCAGGAAGCGGATATATTGCGGTGCACCAATTCAAGCTTTTTCTGCTCCATAGTAAAGGGTGACCGTGTGTTTAGCCTCGGCAAAGAAAAGCCAGCGTTCGGTAATAATGCCCAAAGCCATCACCAAAGCCGCACAAACAGCCAGCACCACCTGGACACCAGCGGGCATCAGGATAGAGAACTCGATCATGACGGCGGGCACCACAAACCCTGCCCAAATGGCGATGGTGCGTAGCCGACCCGCGTGTTTGCGCGCAATCTGGAACCCCATTTCCTTAACAACGTAATTTGCCTCGGTGTGGGGCCACTCGATGCTTTTAACCTGAGCACCAGGAAGGCCCGTGGCCGTGCCTGGCGTACTGGTTCCAGCTGTCGAGTCGACAAATGACCAATAGCGCCACTTAGCTGTCAGCCCAGCAGCAAGAAGGAGGCCACTGATCGGTGCGATAAATTTAAGGGGCTCAGCAAACAACAATGACAGCGCGAACAATAAGACTGCTCCGGTCATCACACCCAGCACGAGGTAGGCCGGAACAACATGAACATTGTACCAATGATGAATCGGCTTGAGACTACGGTAGATCATGGCAGTGGTATAAATTGTGCCCAGCGCACACACCGCCATGACAGGCCCCAGCAGCCCCAGCAGATAGAGCGGCACTTTCACACTTTCAGGGAATACCCACGCGAGGCCAAACCCAAGTGCGGGGACGTAAGTGGCCAACGCCATAATACCTTCGCGCGACAGCCAGCTTGAGCGCCATTGCGAAAACGCGCGCCATGCGCGTTCGGGGTGGCCCAAATGAAACGTCGACGACAATAAGCCCGCCGTGATCAGCCCGAGGGCCACGACCATCGTTGTTAACCCAAACCACATACTCTGCGGCAAGCGGCCGAGCGCAGCGTAAGCGCCCAGCATCACCAGTATGCCGTAGCCAGCTCCCGATGCTGTGGTGAAAAAAATAACGGACAGAGCTGGGTTCATGGCGTGGCTAACGCGACAGCATTTTATCAACCCAACCGAGAAAGCCGTCGGCAGTGACGGGTTTGAGTTCGGGGGCAGGCATGGCGGCGGTGGTATCTTTGCGCGCGCGCGGCGGGAGATATTTGTTGGTGGGCTGGTAGCCAAGCTCGGGCATCAAATCCACTCCACCGCGACTTTTCACAAGCTTAGACACATCCGAATTCGGATCACTTAAGTCTCCAAAGTGGCGCGCACTGGTGGGGCACGTAGCAACACACGCAGGGACGCGGTCTTCTTCGGCCAGGTTCTCGTTGTAAATCCGGTCAATGCACAGCGTACATTTTTTCATCACACCTTCGAACACGTCGAACTCACGCGCGCCGTAGGGGCAGGCCCACGAGCACAGCTTACAGCCAATGCACATATCTTCGTTGACCAGGACGATGCCGTCCGAGGCGCGCTTGTATGAGGCCCCCGTGGGGCACACCGTCACGCAGTCAGGTTTCTCGCAGTGTAAGCACGAGCGCGGGAAGTGCATGGTCCGTGATGGGGCTGCACCGCAACTTTCATGGCCCGCCACTTCATAGGTGTGAACGCGGTTGAACCACACACCGTCGGCTTCGGCGCCATAGGCATTCAAGTCGGTGAGCGGAGCCATGTGGCCGCCGGTGTTCCACTCTTTGCAGTTCGTTACGCAGGCATTGCAGCCGACACACGTATCAAGATCGATCACCAGGCCAAGTTTTTTGCCGGTCTTTTCCGGAAGGCTGGTCATTCAGCGGCCTCGCGGAAGTTCGCGCCGTATTGCAGCACATCTGGGCCAGGGCTTATGCCGGGCGGTGGCGTTAGGGGTGCGAAGTCGTGGCCTGCATCCTTCTGCTCATGGTCTGCCGCCCGCTCTATACGCACCCGCACATCAAACCACGCGGCTTGACCCGTCACGGGGTCACTGTTGGAGTGTTGTTGGTCGGGCAGGTGTTCTGAGATCACATGATTGAGCAAAAACCCACGCGTTGATTCAGGGGCATCGGGTTTTAAGCCCCAGGTGCCTTTGCGTTTGCCAATGGCGTTCCAGGTCCACACTGTGTCTTTGTTCACACCATCGACCAAACGCACCTGCGCTTTGACGCGGCCCGCATGGCTGATGATCCACACCCAATCGTCGTCGTTGATATTCTGGGTCGCTGCCGTAGCCCGGTTCATGAACAGCCGGTTTTGCGCGGTAATCTGGCGCAGCCACGCATTCTGCGAGCCCCACGAGTGGTAATGATGCATCGGGCGCTGGGTCAGCGCATGCAGGGGATACTCAGTTGAGCTGATGGCGGCTTCTTCAAAGGGCGCATACCAGATGGGCAGCGGATCAAAATAGGCGTCGATCCGCGCGCGGTTTTTATCTGGCGGCTGAACAGCGCCATGCCCACGGGCAGCGTTTCTGAATTTTTGTAAGGGCTCGGAATAGATTTGCAGCACGATTTGCTCGGCTTTGGGGATGAATCCCATCTGCTTCGACCAAGCCAAGTAAGAGGCATTGGCAAATTTAAAATACTTTGCATCGTGCGGCATTTCGCCGCGCCAGAAGCAGCCGTTGGCGATATAGGCGTCGAGCTGCTTGGGGTTGGGTGCGCCGTGGCCTTGGCTGGATCCATCAGCGCCGCGCCAGCCTGCCAGCGGGCCAATGCCCGGTGCGCGTTCGTGGTTCACCAAATAATCTGCATAGCCGCCGGGGTACTTTGGTGATCCATCAGTATTCGTCATGCCTGGCAACTTCAGGCGCGCGCCCAGATCTAACAGTACAGTTTGAAATCCGCGTACATCGCGGTCAGGTTCCACTACGGGTTGACGTATGGCATCGCAGGCGGCCTCAGCGTCTGAGATAGGTCGGTCCAGCAGTGACACACAATCCCAGCGCTCCAAGTATGTGGTATCGGGCAGAATGAGATCGGCATAGGCGACAGTCTCAGAGAAATAGGCGTCGGAATAAATAATGTTTGGAATTTTGTAGCTGCCATCGGCGTTCTTGGCGGTGAGCATGTCGATGGTGCCGCGTGTGTTCATCGACGAGTTCCAGGCCATGTTAGCCATGTACAGGAACAACGTATTGATGGTGTAAGGGTCACCATTGACCGCGTTACTGATCACCATGTGCATCAAGCCATGCGACGCCATCGGGTGATCCCATGAATATGCTTTATCAATGCGGATTGGTTGGTTGTTCGCATCTACCAATAAGTCTTCGGGTGCAGTGACAAAGCCCAATGGCATGCCGCCTAAGGGCTGGTTGGCGCGTGTGCCGTTTTTGCCAGCAGGCTTCGGGCCCAGCGGAATCGGGCGCGGGTAGGGCGGCTTATAGCGGAACCCACCCGGCACATCGACACTCCCCAGCAGCATTTGCAGCAGATGAATAGCACGGCAGGTATGAAAGCCATTGGTGTGTGCTGAAATGCCGCGCATGGCATGCATGGATACGGGGCGGCCAATCATTTTCTCGTGACGGCGGCCCGCCCAATCAGTCCAGGCAATCGGAAGCTCGATGGTTTGCTGAAACGCGACGTGGGCCAGTTCAGCGGCAATGCGTTTGATGGTGTCCGTAGTAATTCCGCACCGCGCGGCAACGGCATCTGGCGCATACGAGCCGTCAAGATAGCGTTCAGCCATCAACTGAAAAACCGGAATAGCTTTCTTGTCGCCAACCTCAAAACTGCCGCGCATGGCGGGCGCTACATCGGGCAACAAAGCTGAAACTGCGCTGTTAGATTTTTTATCCCAGCACAGTGGGTTGCCAGCATCGTCGCGTGCGATCAAGCCATCGTGCTGCGTCCCGGGCGCTTGAATCACCAACCACGGCGCGTTGGTGTAGCGAATCAAATACTCCAGATCGACGCTGCCCGACTTCAGCAATTCATGAATAATCGCCAGAACAAACAAACCATCCGTCCCGGGGCGAATGCCCACCCATTCATCAGCGATGGCCGAGTATCCGGTTTGGGCGGGGTTTACTGATACAAACTTCGCACCACGCCCTTTCAGTTTACCCAACCCAATTTTGATCGGGTTTGAATCATGATCTTCAGCAACGCCGAACATCATGAAATATTTCGTGTGGTCCCAGTCGGGCTCGCCGAATTCCCAGAATGAACCACCGATAGTGTAAATACCCGCCGTGGCCATGTTGACGGAACAAAACCCGCCGTGGGCCGCATAATTGGGTGTGCCAAACTGATTGGCCCACCATCCCGTCAATGATTGCGATTGATCGCGGCCTGTAAAGAACGCGAGTTTTTTTGGGTCAGTCGCGCGGATATTGGCCAACAGTGTGGTGGCACTGGCCAGTGCCTCGTCCCATTCGATCTCGATGAATTCGCCCGCACCGCGTTCGCCCACGCGCTTGAGGGGTTTGCGCAGCCGCGCGGGTGAGGTGTGCTGCATAATGCCGGCTGCACCTTTGCCGCACAGCACACCTTTATTGACAGGATGATCGCGATTGCCCTGGATGTAACGCACCTGATCGTCGATCAAATGCACTTTGATGCCGCAGCGACAGGCACACATGTAGCAGGTGGTGGTTTTGACCTCGTCGGAGACCCGGGGCGAAGTGTTTACGCCGTCATTCTCAACCGGCGCTGTGAACGCCATGGGCGTCCTCCACCCTCAAAAACCACTGCAATTCCTCAAAACCTATGGGCTTTCAGCCCGAAGTCAAACGGTCAATTTCCACCGCCGTCAATTCGCCAGGAACGACCGTGACAGGAATGCCAATTTTGCCAGCAAATTTGCCGGTGACCGCTTCAACCAGTGGCCCTGGTCTTTTACCAGGTGCAGCACCCAAAACCAAAATACTGATCTCAGGGTGCTCACTCACCAGTTTGAATAATTCCTCGCGCGAGTTTCCTTTGCGCACGAACATCTCAGGGACACGCCCAATCGTGCGTTGAATGAGCGCCGCATGGCGTTGCAACGCATCCTCGGCAGTTTGCTTGGCCTCTTGTTCCATCAGTGTGCCGACACTTGCAAACTGCTGAAAATCTTTGTCGATGTCGTAGACATACAACAAAGCAATTTGGCCGCCGGTTTTCCTGGCGCGGTTGCAGGTGTAGCGAATTGCCGAAGTCAGCTCTTCGCTGTCGTCCACGACCACT
>JANLSL010000193.1:0-2260 GCA_031362385.1 Alphaproteobacteria bacterium
GCGCACGTTCGACTCCGATTAATCGTGTCAGCCGCTGTGTGCCCCCTGCCCCAGGAATCAGCCCCAGATTGATTTCAGGCAGGCCCACTTTAGCGCCCACCACAGCGATACGATAATGGCAACCCAGTGCGAGCTCAAAACCACCGCCGAGTGCCGTGCCGTGAATCGCAGCCACAACCGGAATGGATAAACCTTCAATCGCAGCGATGACCGCAGGCAAGCCTGGCTCTTTGAGCGGCGCATCAAATTCGCGGATGTCTGAACCCGCCATAAAAGTCGTGCCGTGCGCCGCAATAACCACGCCCTTTGCATCAGCATGCTGCCTCACCTCGGCCAGCGCAGCCATCAGGCCGCTGCGCGCAGCGTGGCTGATGGCATTGACCGGCGGCTGATCAACAACGATCAGGGCAATCCCATCATGCCACGTTATGCAAACCGGAGAATTCATCGCGCGCACTTAGTCCTTATTGTGCAAAAAGCGCCATTGCGCGTTTCACGGCGGGCCGCTCGGCGATGCGGTCAGCCCAGCGTTGAATGTGGGGGTAATTTTTGAGGCCGCTTGAAAGGCGCTGACTTGAGGTGGCTGCAACCGGATAAGCGTTGATGTCAGCAATTGTATACATATCGCCAACGAAATAGTTCCGCTCCGCCAGATACTCGTTTAACACGGCAAAGGCTTTCTCGGCCTCGCCTACGAAATAGTCCACCGCTCCACTTATTTTACCTGGCACCACATTGGCAAACATATATTCGCCCCGGAACAAGGGCCCAACATTGGTAGCGATAAACGAGAGCCACTGTTGAACTTCACTGCGCAGGCGTGGATCGGTTGGGATAAATTTCCCAGTCTTGTCGGCTAGGTACTGCAAAATCGCGGTGGTCTCGCAGACGGCAAAATCACCCCCCGTGGCGCTATGGTCGACGATCACCGGAACCCGCGAAAACGGATTAAGTTGGCGGAACTCTGGTGTGCGATGTTCGCCGCCATAAAGGTTCATAAGATGAGGCGCATAGGGCAGTGCGCATTCTTCCAGCATGATATGTACCTTTTGCCCATTTGCTGTTGGCACTGTGTATAAATCAATCATCACCGTTACCTTTTAACCACGCTGGCCTCTGGACCCGGCCCAGAGTTCCAGGATACTAACCCTACGATACTAACCTAAGCTGACAAAAGGCCGAGATGGAATATGCCGATGCGGATCAGGTCTTCCCTAAAATATCTAACAATCGCCTTTGTCACGCTTATAACGACACTGCCCATCGCGAGGGCTGAAGTTGAACGCATTGAAATTTTTGAGCGCGTCCCCTTTGCCGACGGCAAGGCATTTGGGAACGTGGGGGCATACGAGCGTATTCGGGGGCGCCTGACTTTCGCCATCGACCCCAATGCACCAGAAAACCAAACCATTGTTGATGTTAAACTAGCGCCGCGCGATGCCCAGGGCCGGGTGGTCTTTTCGGCTGACTTCTTATTGATGAAACCGCTCGACCCCACACGCGCCAATGGGCGGTTGCTGTATGAGGTCAATAACCGTGGCGGCCTGGGCATGCTAGGAATCTTCAACGATGCACGCAATTCAAACCTTCCTGCCACCAGCGAAAACGCAGGCAACGGCTTTCTGTTCGAGCAAGGCTACACATTACTGTGGTCAGGCTGGACCTGGGATGTCCCGCCAGGCGAGAACCGCCTGCGCGCAGACCTGCCAACGGCGGGTGATGCTGGGCGCATTATCTTAGGTAAAGTCAACGGCGAGATTGCCGTAAACGTGCCAACCACAGCAGCGCAACATATTGGCATGTTAGCCGTGGGTTATCCCCCCGCAGTAGCCGACGACCCAGATGCGGTGCTCACGGTCAGGTCCACAGCATTGGGCATCCGCACAGTTATCCCGCGTGCGCATTGGCGCTTTGGGCGCAAGCAGGCCGTTGCATTTTTTTATGACCCCACCTGGATTACTTTCGAGGGCGGTTTCAAACCGGGTCTGATTTACGCACTCACCTACACCGCCCGCGAACCGCGTGTTGTGGGGCTTGGGTTAGCTGCCATTCGTGATGCGGTTTCATTTTTTCGGCATAACCGTACCGACCGGGTTGGAGCTTTGAATCCGTTAATCGAACCAAAAGGTGAATTGCCTAAATGGGCCCTGGCGTTTGGCCATTCTCAATCAGGCCGGGTTCTGAATGCCATGCTCTATGGCGGCTTTGTGAGCGATGGCCGCGGGCGCCTTGTTTTCGATGGCATCTATTCCAACATGTC
>JANLSL010000212.1:0-2173 GCA_031362385.1 Alphaproteobacteria bacterium
GCTATCACCAGGCCGACACCGCGCACAAGCGCAAGGCGCGCCATCGATATGGCTTGATTGTCGGCTTGGAGAAAGCGCAACTCGGTTGCGTCATTGCCTTTATTCCACAGCCCATGAAACTGCGCGGCTAATTCACCCAAATAAAACGCCACCCGGTGCGGCTCGTGCGTCAATGCGGCCTGTTCAACAATCCGTGGCCAGGCCGCCATCGTGCGCAACACGGCGATCTCATCAGGATCCTTCAATAGCGCCAGATCTGAGTTGGCCAGCCCCGCATCAGAAAAGTCGCCGTGGGGCCACATCTCTTGCGCATGGCGGATAACAGAGCGCCCACGCGCATGGGCGTACTGCACATAAAACACCGGATTATCGCGGGTCTTTTCAGTGACTTTGGCGTAGTCAAAATCGAGCCCGGCGTCAGATTTGCGCGTCAGCATGATGAACCGCACCACATCCTTACCAACAGCATCGACCAAATCGCGCAGCGTGACAAAGGTCCCTGCCCGCTTGGACATTTTCACCGGCTCGCCGTTGTTGAGGACGCGCACCATCTGGCATAAAACGACATCCAGCTCGGCGCTATTACTACGCAGCGATTTAATTGCGGCCTGGACACGTTTGACATAGCCACCGTGGTCTGCACCCCACACATTGACCAACTGGCTGAACCCACGGTCCATCTTATCTTTGTGATAGGCGATGTCGGCGGCAAAGTACGTCCAACTGCCGTCAGATTTTTGCAACGGGCGATCGATTTCATCGCCAAACTGAGTGGCCTTGAACAAGCGCTGGGGCCGCGCCTCCCAATCATCGGGTGTCTTGCCCTTGGGCGGTTCAAGCACGCCGGTATACATGAGGCCCGCATCTTCAAGGAATTTGACAGCCTCGTTGATTTTACCCGCACCGACCAAGGCTTTTTCGGACGTGAAAACATCATGGCTAACGCCCAACGCCGCCAAGTCTTCTTTGATCATGGCCATCATCTCGGCGACCACAAAAGTCTTGATGGGCTCAAGCCACAGTTTTTCATCGGTGATGGCCGCCCATTTGTCGCCATCGCGCTTCACCAAAGTCTCCGCGATAGGAATCAAGTAGCTGCCGCCGTACTCGATTTCCTTGCGGGCCAACGCGGCTTGGAACTCGTCTTCGGTCAGGCGACCGAGCGCTTGCAAATAGCGCATGCGCACCGCGCGGGCGGCCGAGTTCACCTGCCCGCCGGCATCGTTGATGTAATACTCTTTCGTCACCTTGTAGCCAGCTTTGGCCAGCAACCGGGCCAGCGCATCACCCACCACGGCACCGCGCGCATGGCCCACGTGCATCGGACCGGTTGGATTGGCCGAGACATACTCCACATTGATGGCAGCCCCTTGGCCCACATTCGCAGCGCCGAACTTGGTTCCGATGGTCAACACCTGGCGCAAGGTGTTCGGCCACGTGGACGGGGCCAGCCGCAAATTGATGAACCCAGGACCGGCGATGGTGGCATCAACGACGCCTGGAAGTTTTTTCAGAGGGTCAAGCAGTAAGGTGGCTAAATCGCGTGGGTTTTTGCCTGCGGGTTTGCTTAAGACCATCGCCACGTTGGTGGCAATATCGCCGTGCGCATAGTCACGCGGCGGCTCAGCCGCAACCTTTGACGTATCCAACCCCGTTGGGAGCACCCCGGCTTTGGCTAAATCGGCAACAATGCCGATAATGTGGTCTTTGTAGGTATTGAAAATATTCATGGTGCTCGCGGTCTACTTTCTCGGCCCAAAAATACGGGCATGTTCATCTTGGGCGAAGCGGTCCGTCATTCCAGCGATGTAGTCAGCGACCCGGCGTGCCGTTTTCATTTTATCGCTGCCGTTCAAACCCTTGCGCCAGGTATGCGGCAGTAATCCTGGATCACTGAGCAAGGCATCAAACAACGTGCGGACAATATTCTGGGCATCATCGACCGTGCGCGTGACTTCGGCGTGGCGGTACATATTCGCCCACAGGAATTGCTTCAAGGCTTTATCTTTAGCCGCCATGTCGGCTGAAAAGCCGCAGAGCTGCCGACCCAGGCCACGAACCTCGTCGGTGGTTGTTGGCTTGTGGGCTGAAAACCGCCGGTATGATTCGGTGATCACGTCATCAACCATCGCCCCGATAATGCGCCTGGTCGATTCATGGATCCACACGCCGG
>JANLSL010000241.1:0-2433 GCA_031362385.1 Alphaproteobacteria bacterium
GCATCGCGGCTTTCGACGCCTAAGTCGTAATATTTAATGTCGATATCCAGATAGGGCAGGATCAGCTTTTCTTTGATGAACTGCCAAATAATGCGGGTCATCTCGTCGCCGTCTAAATCCACAACCGGCGTTTTGACTTTAATTTTAGCCATGATCATCCCCTGCTCGAATAAGGGCGGGACATTAGGGCATTTTCAGCAAAAGTGTGAAGCGGTTTTGCGTCCGAAAATGCCCAGAACGAAAAAGCCTAGGGCCTGGGGGCCTGCAAGCGGGCTTTGGGGCATGTTACTTGCCTTTGGCAGCTATCGTGCGCTTCGTCACAAACCGCGCCTTGGGCTCCTTCAACATCATGGCCCGCGATGCGCGCTTCTCGGGCGGCAGACCGTAAAGTGCTTGGCCGTGTTGGCCCCCCGCCAGTTTTTCGCGCGCGGCTTGGGCCAGGAACCCCGAACGCCCATAGTTGCCCGCCGTGGCGTCGATGCGTTTCAACAAGTCGCCCGGCAGCGTGACCGAAATTTTGATCGCGGCATGCAGATCGGCCACCGGTACAAGCTGAATAGCGACCAGTCCCCGGCGTTGCTGTTTGTCGAGTTTGCGCATCGCTTGATCCAGGGGCGTGGGGTCGGGCAACGGGCCGTCGCGTTTATCGTCCCAAGTTTCGATGGCTAACTGCAAGGCTTCGATGCCATGGTTTAAAGCTTGCTCGGGTGTATCGCCCGCCGAGATGGCCTCGGGGATGTCGATGGCCTGAAAAAGATAGCTGCCCTCGTCCTCACAGATGCGGGCCGGATAATAGCGCTGGGTCATCGGGGCGCGCCTCCTGTTTTCAGTTTTACATTCGTCTGACGTTCAATGGCGCGTTGTGTGCCCAGCTTTAAGTCGCCCCGATGCATGGGGATGATCGTCTTGCGACCATCGGGGTGACGCAGCTTGAGGTGCGAGCCCCTTTGCGACACCTCAGCAAAACCTGCCGCCTTGAGAATTTTGACTGCTACTTTCGCCGTCATCATGGGCCTTGAGTGTCGGCGATGCGGTGCGTGCGGTCAACATATTTATGCACATAATATGCGCATAAAAAAGAACCGTCATTCCCCGGCTCCGCGAAGCCGCGGCCCGAGGATGACAAGGTGAGAGCGTGGGCGAGGTCTATATTGACATTTGTATGTACATTTGTACATCATACATCATGTTGGCGTTCTTGGCAGCCGGTTTCGATTGGGATGAAGCCAATCTGGCGAAATGCCAGAAACACGGTCTGACCGTGGATGACATTGAGGCGGTGTTTAAGAGCGCGCTGCAAGTCGCGGCCGATGAAAAGCACTCCACCGCCGAGACACGTTACTATGTGATCGGTCGGGGCGCGGGCGTCCGGCCGATACTGGTTGTCTTCACGATCCGCCGTTTGGGCGAGGCAGTATTGATCCGGCCCATCAGCGCCCGCTACATGCACCGCAAGGAGACAGAGCGCCATGAAGAACAAGAAGACTAAGCTGCGGAAGATTCCAAAACTGAGAACTGATGAAGAGGTCGAGGCGTTCCTCGCTCAAGACTTGTCCGATCTTGATTGGAGCCAGTTCAAGCCTGCGCGTTTTGAGTTCATCGCCAAGACCGCGCGCGTGAACATGCGCCTGCCCGAATCGCTGCTTGAAGCGGTGAAACAAAGTGCAGCGCGCCGGAAAATGCCCTATCAGCGCTTCATCCGGCAGGCGCTAGAGACCGCTTTGCAAAACGACAAGTGATTGTTGAATGAGTAAGCATGAAACGCCTATGACTTTGGCATTTTGGGAGCACTGTGCTCCTGGCGCACTCTTCGAAGAATACCAACTCGTGCGAAAAGGCAAAAATCAGGCGAATCGCTTCGCCGATGCCATTATCCTGCCTAACCGCCCCAAACAGCGGCGCTAGCTCGCCAACTTGGGGTTAAGTCTGTCAGATCAATCATCCTGTGTACAAAGTCAGATGATGCGCTGAAGCCGTTGCTCGATAAATTTCCCGAGGTGGAAGTTTGGACCGTTGATGGTGGCGCAGCAGACGCCATCCCCATACGTGCGGAATGAAAGTCAGAATCACACTTTAAACTCCACCGCCGGTTTGGGTGCCGCTAACTCGGCCTCAATCACTTTAATCACGTCTTCAGCGTGCGCGACGATATCGTGGCTGCGTCCGTCCAGTCGAGCATCGGACACCGGGTCGCTCTGGAATACGAAGAACATCGCGGCGTGCCCAGCTCCTGCTTTGGCGAGACGGCATACTTCGTCATCGGGGTGCGCCAGGTTCCCGATCAGTAACCCCCTGAAGGATTGACCCGGCCCATCGCGAGAAATACTTTCGCGGCGATTCCCTCCCCCCGGGGCTGATGCTCGGGGTTGCGACCGATGCATCTTAAGTGGCTGTTTTGAAAAAGGAAACGCCCGACCCCGGGGGAGGGGGTCG
>JANLSL010000113.1:0-4178 GCA_031362385.1 Alphaproteobacteria bacterium
GTGAGCATACGCGCCGCCTTGAACAGGGCATGGAGTCAGCGATGGAAAGCGGCGAGCGCGCCGCGCAAGAAGTGCTGGCGCTGATTTAGGCAAGCAGCGTTCAATTGATCATCTGCTTGCTTTAACTTTGAGCCCGTGGAGTAAACTATCAATGCTAAAACTCATCCTTCATCTGATTATTGTTTCCGCAGTAATCGTTACTGTCGATGCAGCCTCAGCCGCGGCTGGCAAAAACAAGCCCGCCCCTGGGGCCACGTTTCACGACTGTCGCGATTGCCCCGAGATGATGGTTGTTCCCGCCGGAACCGCATTGATTGGCTCGGCTGATTCCGAAGGTGGTCGATTGGGTAATGAAGGGCCCCTACATGAGGTGAAAATAGCCAAGCCATTCGCAATTTCTAAGTTTGAAGTGACGGTGGGCCAATATGGGCAATTTATCCGCGAGACCGGGCATGTCACGGGAAACAGCTGCGTTGTCTGGACCGGGGCAAGGGGCGGCGAGGCCGTTGACGGCAAAAGTTGGCAAGATCCAAATTTCCCGCAAACCGATAACCACCCGGTGGTTTGCATTTCATGGAACGATGCCAATGATTATGTGAACTGGCTGAGCAAAAAAACCGGCAAGCCCTATCGCTTTTTAAGCGAGGCTGAATGGGAATATGCCGCACGCGCAGGCACCACCACGCGTTATTCGTTTGGTGATGATGCGAAAGACATTTGCACGTATGCCAATGTGCCCGACCAAACCGCGAAAGACAGCGTGCGCGGCTCGCCCTGGCTCTATACGGACTGCACCGATGGCTACGGCGTGCAGACATCTCCCGTGGGGTCGTTCGCGGCCAATGCGTTTGGGTTATATGATATGCACGGCAATGTGTGGGAGTGGACGCAAGACTGCTACCACGACAGCTTCACCGGTGCCCCTATCGATGGCTCGGCATGGACCGCGCCATCGTGCAAGCGGTATGTGGTGCGTGGCGGTAGCTTAAGTGCTCCCATCCAGAACAGCCGCTCGGCCTCGCGGTACAAGGGCGTGCAGATTGAGCGCGGCGACGAGAAACTCGAAGACTCAACCATCCATCACAATTTCAATCTCGGATTACGCGTCGGCTTATCGTTGGAGTAATAACCTCTCCCTCGCCCCGATTGGGGCAGAGGGGCGGGGTGAGGGGTTTTTGAGTCACCGTAAAAACTCTGCATCAGATGAGTTTTTACTCTGATCCTGAACTTTTTACCACCAAGGCGGTAGTTATGGATTCATACAACAGTATACCTAAGATAATAGAGATATCTGTTCAAGGACCTTGCCCTGAGGGCTTGGTGGTTAGATTGGAATTTCCCACCAATTATAAAAACAATTTTTATTATAGCGTTTTTCTAAACAAGGAAGGATTTGCTAGAGTTACACGTGAAGAATTATTGGATAGTTTTGATACTGACCGTGAGCTTGCCCTTATGGATTACGGGGATCCTCGCCGCGTTATTGATGGAGAGATTAAAGCTATCATAAAAAATGTTGAGCAATTGAGGTCCGCCCTTAAAGCTTATTACAATTTTGAACGCATTGTTTTGTTTGAAGACAATTACGAGGAAAAGCTTGCGGCGGCAATTCGACGAGCGCCAGATCCAAGAAAGTACACACTTTCAATTGCGATGCAAAAATAAGTTATGTTTTCGCTCTTGCGGCACTGTTTCAATCTTGGACTGCGCGTTGGTCTGTCGTTGGAGTGATATCCTCTCCCTCGTCCCGATGGGGCAGGGTGCGGGGTTTTTGAGTCACCGTAAAAACTCTGCATCAGATGAGTTTTTACTCTGAGCCTGAACCCACAGAGCCAGGAGCAGCGACGTATCTTGGGGAAAGCCACTGAACGAGAAAGCAGAAGCTTTGGAAGAAACTTGAACTTTAATGAAATTCGCGAAATAGCTCGAGAAATTAAAAATGGTACTTGGTGAAGATCGGAGTATCTCAAGCTTGGCTCATCGAACGAGAAGGAGAATTCGCGACGTTGACGTTAACTTGCTATTGAGTTCTCACGCACAGCATGATCGCTGCTGGGAGGTAGGTATATATCTCGATTCCATGTTATATTTTGATTTTGGAAAACACCTTTTCGAAAAAACAAAGCGAGGGCCAAGAGGGCGGGGTGCTACTCACATATCGATTTATGATTGTGAGTGGAGAATTTGCGTCGATAAGGAGATCGTTGCATCTAATATTTCAATCGACGATGAAGTGATTCAGGAAGTTAAAGAATCATTCTTAGGGAGCACTATACAATATTTTGAGCGGCGATCTCGCCAAGGTGTATTTTTATTGCACTTCGATATGAGCCTATCTATTGAGATTGATATAACAAATGCAAGCAAGACTGATTCCACAATTGTGGAGTTAACTCTGCAGAATCAGGATAGGATTGAATTTTCCCCAAGGGGGCATATTTTTTTAGACCATGACGATGGCTTATTCTATTGATGGCGGAGACTTTTCACTGAGAGCAAAAAAATGTTTGCGGTATGGGGTCAGAGTGAACACATTCTCTGATCCCGAACCTTCTCTTTGGAGTGATCTTTGAAGTGACGGGCGCGCGCAATCTGTTGCACCGCAGCGAATCCCCGCAATTCACACCCATCAGCATCAGCCGCGTGGCCGGTATAGCCATCAGATTGCCATCAGATTTCCATCAGATGATGGTGATGATGGTCGCTGCACCGCAGCATCCCTACTTCTTCTAATTGGCCTTCTTCACAAACACCGCTAGTTCAGTATTGAACCGCTCGGGCGCTTCCAAGAACGGCGCATGGCCCACACCCTCATAGGTCGATAACGCAGCACCCTTGATAAACTTTTTATTATCCACGCTGGTTTGGTACGGCACCACGCCGTCTTTATCGCCGTGGGTAATCAACACCGGCACCGTGATTTTGCCTTGCAGGTCTTTGTTGTCGGGCTGGAACGTAAACAACGCACCGCGCACATAACCAGGGGTGAGCATATTATACATCAGGATGTTTTCGGTCTCGGCAGCGGGCAGCGGCTTGGCGCTCAGTGAACCGACAAACCATTTTGTGGCCTCAAGGTTGGCCATGATGTCGGAACTTGTCATGGCCATGAAGCGGCTCATGCGCGCTTTGAATTCAGGGTCGTTCATATCAGGTGCGGGGCCGCGCCCGCCCAAAGATGTGCCCGCCGCGACAAAGTCGATACCGGCAATGCCTGCAACACCATAGTGGCGCACATATGCCATGGTCACTGGCCCACCGTAAGACCAGGGCACCACCACAGGGGTACGATTGCCGGTGGCCTGAATAACGGCGTTCACATCGCCACCCCAGGCCTCGGAGACATAGTCTTTGGGATTGGATGGCTTGCCCGACGCCCCGTGTCCGCGCAGGTCAAACGCAATCAGATGAAAGTCTTTTTGCAAGGCGGGGTCACTCAGTTGCTTTTCCCAACTCAGGTAGCTTTGCGAATAGCCGTGGATGAACAAAATCGCCGGGCCCTGCTTATTGCCTGCTTGAACAACGACCAGGGGCACATCGCCGTACCCTTTGACGGTGGAGAATTCTAAAGGTGCAGCCGAGGCAGTTGCAGCAAAGCCAGCAATAAGTGCGGCAGCAATGGTGAGGGCGCGGGTCATGCGACAAGCTCCAGGTGAATAGACGACAACGCAAACTTAGCCTGAGTGTATGGGTGGGGGCTAGCCTAACTGTGGCCTACACCTTAGGCGGTGTCCTCCAACTGTGGTTCGGGCGCATGACCGACCGCTTTGGCCGCAAGGCGATGCTGCATATCTTGTCGTGTCGTGTCGCAGTTCCATGGGTCATGGCGGGGCCATTCTATGTGTTGCCCAAACCGGTGCCCTCTGGCATCGATGTGGGCGACGTACAGAAACATTGAGCGACATAAACTTTGGAGATGGTGCGATGAGGGCGTGGGTGGTGCAAGAGTTCGGCGGCCCTGAGAAAATGCAATGGATTGAATGGCCCGACCCAAAGCCAGCGGCAGGCGAAGTTAGCATTATTGTTAAAGCATCAGGCATCAACTTTGCCGAAACACGTATGCGCGCCGGCACCTATTCGGGCATCAAGTTACCGCAAGTCATGGGCATGGAATGCGCCGGCATCATTGAGCATGTGGGGCAAGGCGTTGCGGGCTTTAAGCCCGGTGACCGTGTTAT
>JANLSL010000278.1:0-1682 GCA_031362385.1 Alphaproteobacteria bacterium
GGGATGGACGGGATCGACCCGTTGTCTTCGTCGATTATGCGGACGATGGCACAATGCTCGCTGGCGGTGATTTCGATTTCCGCGGTACCGGACCGGCAAGAAGTATTCAAGTTTTCCGTGCCCAGCCGTGGGAGATGGAATGGCTGGGCCATAAACATCCCGACACTGTGGACGCTCTCAAAACGGCAAAGGAATTTGAACGCTGCACCATACCGGGACGGCGGCTGTCGATCTGGTACAACGGCATGATGGAAGCGTGCAACAACGCGGACAAGATCATGAAAGAGTTGGCGAAATAACTTGCTGCGCATGACGTTCAAATTTTCCTCAGGCGCCCAACTCAGGGGCAAAGACATCGATACCCTGAACTCCCCGCCGAAGGAGTAACCTAGAACGCCCCTTCAAGGCCGGTCACAGACAGGGGGCGGCTTTCCCCAAATTTTCATTTTCGGCTGTACCAGGTTGCCCGCGCCTTTCCGTGGCGCTTGATGCGCCCGGTCGTGACTAACTCACGCAACCGAACTTTCAGCGTATTTGGGTTGGCCTTGGTGTGCTTCACAATCTCCGTAACGGTGAGGCGCTGGTGTTTCTTGAACAGCGCCATGACTTTTAGCGAGAGGGCTGGCAAAGCTGCATCACCGTCTCCGGCGGCTTTTTCTTTTTCAACCTTGGCGGCGAGATTGGTCTTCTGCTTTTTCAAACAGCGGAGGAAAAAGCCGAGCCACGGTTCCCAATCGGGGCTTTTGCCCTTAAGCGTCGTCTGTGTTCGACGTAGCGCCTTGTAGTATAAATCTTTGTTGTTCTCGACAACGCTTTCGAGCGAAGCATAGGGCACATAGCTATAGCCCGCTCTCAGCAGCATGAGCGTGGTGAGAATGCGCGATAGCCTGCCGTTGCCATCTTGTAATGTATGTATTGCCATAAAAACGACGGTGAACACCGCAACAATAAGCAGCGGATGCAAACTGCTTTCCGCGACAGCCTTGTTGACCCAACGCACCAACTCTTCCATTTCGCGCGGCGTATCAAAGGGCGTTGTAGTTTGGAATATAACGCCGATCTCCTTGCCGTGCTCGTCAAAAGCAACGACATGGTTGGGGAGTTTTTTGTAGTCGCCGCGATGGCGCTCGTCCTTGGTACTGTGCCGCAAGAGAGTCTGGTGAAGTTGACGAATATGATTTTCAGTGATGTTTAAATCTTCGTAAGCCTGAAAGATCAGGTCCATCGTTTCGGCATAGCCCGCGACTTCTTGCTCATCGCGACTTTTGAAGGACGTTACCGTGAGGTTGGACAGCAGGGCCTCCACCTGCTTGTCAGACAGCTTGGCACCCTCGATCCGGGTGGACGAGCCGATGCTTTCGATGGTGGCAACCCGACGAAGCTGACGCAGCCGCTCAGGCGATAAATTCTTGAGGGCTTCCCATTTGCCCTTGAATTCATCTATCTCAGCGATCAGCTTGAGCAGATTATGCGTAATAGAGATTTTGGGTTCTAGCATCAGAGCCTTCGGATATCTGATTTAATACCCGATTATACCTAATAATATCCGATTTATCAAGCTGGGCTTGGAAACCGAATCATGAGCAAAGCTTTCACCAAAGAATCTGATGTTGAAGACGAACTGCCCGATGATGTGTCGGAAGGCTTACCGGCGGGCCTGAAAAACTATGTCACGCCTGAGG
>JANLSL010000279.1:0-8329 GCA_031362385.1 Alphaproteobacteria bacterium
GCCGCGCGGTGCTGGTGTAGAAGAAGATATTCGCCGCTTGCCCGGCGTGTTGGCGACCCAGCCCGTGCGCAGCGTTGCAGCACGCTTACGTCATGGTCCCTATACCAAGCGCACAGGTGTGAACGGCCTGGTGTTTAATGCGGATTTAAACCGCTTGCTCAATTCCGACGAGGTCCCGGTTAACCCACCTGAAGGCGGTATTGCGTTGTCTGAACATATTGCCAAAGACTTGCATGTTTCAGTTGGCGACACGATCACTATCGAAGTCCTCCAAGAACGCCGCCCCGTTGTTGAAGTTCCGGTGACACAAATCGTCAAGCAGTACTTAGGCTTCTCTACCTACATGCATATCGAAGCCATGAACCGCATGATGAACGAAGGCCCCACCGTCACGGCGATCCATGTCTTCGCCGATGCGCGATATAAAGATGCGCTTTATACCAAGCTCAAAAACACACCCATGGTGGCAGGTGTGGCGCAGACTGACGCGGCACTGGCCAGCTTTCAGAACACCATGGACCAAACCATGTATGTCATGATCGGCTTTTATATCGCGTTCTCAAGTTTGATCGCGTTCGGTGTGGCCTATAATAGCGCCCGCATTGCGCTCTCAGAACGGGCCCGTGCCCTGGCCAGCCTCAGGGTGCTGGGCTTCACACGCGAAGAAGTGGCCTATATTCTGCTGGGTGAATTAGGAGTGCAAACCATCATCGCTTTGCCTGTGGGATGCGTGCTGGGCGTAGCAATGGCATTTGGGATGTCGCCCATGTTGAAAACCGACATGTACGACTTTCCGTTCATCATCAATGACCCCACTTACGGGATCGCCGTGGCAGTTGTTGCAACTGCTGCGGCAATCTGCGCACTGCTGGTGCGCCAACGGGTTTATAAGCTTGATCTCATTTCCGTCTTAAAGACACGCGAGTAAGTCATGGTTGAAATTTCGAGTATCCCAAAATTGGTTGGTACCTGGTCGCGTCGCACCAAGGTGATTGGCGGGTGCGCGGCTGCTTTGGTGCTATTCCTCGTGTGGGCGATGCGCCCCCAACCTGTGCAAGCTGATTTTGCCACTGTCCTCAAAGGCGAGTTGCTCGTTACCATCGGCGATGAAGGTGAAACGCGGGTCAAAGACGTTTATATCGTCTCGGCACCTGTCGCAGGTCGGGTTGAACGCATTGAGATGGATGTTGGCGACAAAGTGATCGCCAATGAAACCGTGCTGGCATTATTTCAACCGCAAGATCCATCGGTATTAGATGCACGCTCGCGCTCAGAAGCCGAAGCTGGCGTCGGAAGCTCGGAAGCGGAAAGGTCGCGCGCCCAGGCACAGTTGGAATTTGCGCGCTCCGATTTAAAACGGCAAGAAGCTTTGCTGCGCGAGGGCACCATTTCAGCCGTCGCATTTGATCGTGCTAAATTGCAAGTGCGTACCGCTGAGGCAGCCCTGGCCCAAGCCGATGCCAGTGTGGCCAAACGCCGCACTGACTTAGCCACCTCACGCGCTGCCATGGCCTCGGCGGGGCGGCCCACAGGGCCTGGCGTGAAAATCGATTTCATTCCGGTGCGGGCCCCCGTCAGTGGCCGCTTGCTCAAGCGCATGCAACAAAGCGAGGCTTTGTTGGCGGCGGGTACACCTTTGTTGGAAATCGGCGACCCGGCCAGCCTTGAGATCGTCACCGATATGATCTCCACCGACGCGGTGAAAGTAAAAGAAGGCCAAGAGGTGATCATTGAAGACTGGGGTGGCCCCAGCGCGCTGAAAGGCGTGGTCAAACGTGTTGAACCGTTTGGGTTCACCAAGGTGTCCGCACTTGGTATCGAAGAACAGCGCGTTAATGTGATTATTGAGTTTGTATCACCGCATGAAGAGTGGGCCAGCTTGGGCCACGGCTACCGCGTTGAAACGCGCGTGGTGATCACCCGGCGTGAGGGTGTGTTGAAAGTACCGGTCAGCGCGCTTTTCCGCAGCGGCGAAGAGTGGTCCGTGTTCCGCGTTGACGGCGGCACAGCGAAACTCACCAAAGTAAAAATCGGCAGCCGCAATACCTTGGAAGCCGAAATTATCGAGGGCCTGAAAGTAAACGATGCTGTCGTTGTTCACCCCAGCGACAAAGTTGCTGATGGCGTGGCGGTGGCGAAAAGGGTTTAGAGCTTGATTTCTTTTGGTTGAAACAAGCCCCCTCACCGCCTCGCTGCCGCTCGGCATCCTCTCCCACCAGGGGAGAGGATTATAATGGTGCACACCGACTAACCTCGCCCCTTGGGGGAGAGGTCGATGCGAAGCATCGGGTGAGGGGTGAAATTCTCCACATCGGAACGATCATGCTGTAGATTAAGCCAGCGGCTCGTAATCGCCGGTAATGTCTTGCATCAATTTTTTCACGAGGCCCTGGCGCGTGGCGGCAAGCTTCGCTTCAAGCTCGGGCGTCGGCTGATATAATGAGACTTCTTCGCTGATATCGATGCCGCGCTTGGCCAGCACCGCCTCAGTAATCATTTGGCGGTCTTTGACCACCCACAGCTCTTTGGCCAGCGTCATCACAGCTGCGGCTACCTTGTCGATGTCCTCGGGCTTGAGCGCTTTTCGTTTGCGCGGCTGGGCTTGGGATGGAAAAAGTTTATTCACGGTTTGCGGCCGTAGGTGACCCACGGATAATTGATGGGCGCAACGCCGTAGTATTTCACATCTACAAACCCAATGCTTTTCATCAGGCTCACCATGTCCATGGTCGATGACCCACGCCAGAAGGGCTCGCCGCCGAACTTGGCAATATAATCAGTACGCCATGCGTTCAGTTTATTCATCGCACTGTAGGGTGCAACATCACCGAACATCAAATCGCCACCGGGTGTGAGCAAGCGGAAGCTTTCGCGTAAGATGTCGCCAATCACATCGACGGGCAGTTCATGCAGAACAATGAACGATGTGATCAGATCATAGCTCGCATCTGGCAATTTGGTCGCCCGCGCGTCGGCTTGGAATAGCTTCCAGGCGTGGCCCAAGTTATTGCCGTTGCGTTGGGCTTGTTCCAACTGTGCGACAGAAATATCACAGGCATGAATCTCGGCCGTCGGGAACACCTCAGCCAACTTCATGGTGAAAGGCCCAGACGAGCAGCCGATTTCAAAAATCTTTTTATAATCCCGGCGCGGAGCTTGTTCGGCGAACTGTTTGCGCTGAACATAAATATCTGACGACACCCCACCAGCCGCTGGCGGACGCGTACTTTTGCCCACGATATACCGATGAATGAGCTCGCCGTGGATGAAACCCATGTGCGGATGCCCATCCCACCCGCCGGTGGTGCGATGCACTGGGTACAGCCAGTATTTATCTGGCGACAATGCGGGGTCCACCGTCAGCGTGGTTTTGCCCTGCTTCAGGCGATCAAACATCGGTTTGATATCGCCCTCAATTTCAGTGAAGGCTTCAGCCGCCAAACGGGCATGATGCTCAGCGTGCCACTCACCCATTAAATTGCTGGTGCGGAAGGCGGGCTCTTCATACAGCGCACCTTCAATTTGGGCAGCGCGCTCGTCCATGTCGTCGGCCAATTTGGTGTCATCGGTCAGGCCCGCTTTGGTCAGCGCTTCCTGTTGGCTTTTTTGCATCATTGCGACTGCGGGCCCAAAGGCCCCCAGAAAATCGAGCGCAGCGCGGCCTGATTGGCGCAGCTTATAATCGAGCATGGCAAACTCCTGTATGACGTTGCCCCTAAGATAGCACTGCGCAACAGTATTCCAAGCACCACATGGGTATGGACCCATACTAAAATGAATGCAGCCGGACCGCGAACGGCTCATTTGGCGGGCGGTAGAGGCTCATTCAAAACGGGTCTTTACTCACCCGCACCAGTTGCTTGCCGCGATTCTGGCCTTCATACAGGCGGATCAGTGCTTCTGGCATACGCTCAAAGCCATCCAGCACGTCTTCTTGATAGGTCAGCCGACCTTCTTTCACCCATTGGGCCATGGCTGGTTCGGCTTCGGGGAAGCGGGGTTCGTAGTCATAAATTAAAAACCCCTGGAGCAAAGCGTTGAGCCGCCCGATTTTGTAAGCGTTTTTCAACGGGTAAGGCTCGTTTGAGCCCGCGATGTATTGCGAGATGCCGCCACACGCAACAACACGCGCATACTTGTTAATGCGCGCCAAGCCTGCATCCAAAATCGGCCCGCCGACGTTATCAAAAAAAACGTCGATGCCCTTGGGGCACAGCTCATCTATTTTTGCCGCCACATCATCGGTTTTGTAATTGATGGCGGCATCGTAACTGAGTTTCTCAGTCAGCATTTCACACTTTTCATCCGAGCCCGCGATGCCAACCACGCGGCACCCCACTGTTTTAGCTAACTGCGCGACCGATGAGCCCACACCGCCCGCAGCCCCCGAAACCAAAACTGTATCGGTGGGTTTGGGCTTGCCGATATCGAACAGGCCAAAATACGCGGTGAAGCCCGTCATGCCAAGGATGCCAAGCGCGGTGGACACCGGCACAATGCGCTGATGAACTTTGTACATCATCCAATAGGCCGACCCATCAGACACGGCATATTCTTGCCAGCCCATTTTGCCCTGAACGATTTCGCCTTCTTTGAAATGAGGATGGCGCGAAGCTACGATTTGCCCCACACCCCTGCCCCGCATCACATCACCAATCTCCAGCGGCTTTTCGATTCCTGCGCCATCAAGCATGTAAAAGCGCATGACGGGGGCCAGTGATGAATAGATCACGCGAATCACAAACTCGCCGTCTTTTGGCGTTGGTATCGGCGCAGTGTGGAGTTTGAAATCCGTCAGATGCACGGGCCGGTCAACAGGCCGGTCAGCCAACAGCCATTGACGATTTTTTCCTAAAGACATCCGCAACCTCAATTGTGATCTGGAATCACCCTACGGCGCAGCTGGCATGTACTCAAGAATGAAAGCCCCCTCACCCGCGATTTCATCGCGACCTCTCCCACGAGGGGAGAGGTAAATTTGGCGCACCCTTCAAGCCCTCTCCCCTGGTGGGAGAGGGCGCCGAACATCGTGAGGCGGTGAGGGTGAGGTTAGCGGCAGGCTTGACGCGCATACGGCAATGCCGCACCATGAAAGCATGGCAAAACTCAGAAGCAAAATTATGACCGCCGCCCGAGAAATGAGGGCGATTCTGAATGGTGACTTATCAAAAGCGCGCATCACCACATTTGTAACTTATGGCGACAAAAAGAAGCGTGAATTGACGGACAAAGAAGCAAAAAAGGCCGTCTTAGACTCAATGAGCTTTGTAAAAAGCCCCATACGCGGAGCTAATATTCGCATTGTGCGCATTCCCAACGTGCAGGCCATTCGCTCTGATTTGGGCCTTTCACAAACCGCGTTTGCCAAGAAATTCCAAATCCCCGTTGCGACGATCCGCGACTGGGAGCAAGGCCGCCGCCAACCCGATCAGGCCGCGCGTAATTTCCTGCGCGTTGTGGCAATGAACCCCAAAGCCGTCATGAAGGCGCTGGGGTAATTCAGCGCGATTTTCTATACTTGATCACTCGTCCTATACCTGTCCGCGCCCAGTTTAGTTTGCGGGGGAACGTAAATGCCCTTGGCTAAGTACTGCGCGATGATTTCGCGGAGTTTGCCCGCCCCTAAATAGGGATTCACATACGGGTCGCCCGCCCACAGGTTCGATGGGAAGCCTATGCCCGCATGGTAATGGTGGGCATACACGCTGGCATCATTCCACAGCGCGAAATTCACACGCGGGTTAGCGCGCGCACGGCGCAGCGCCGCTAAGTCGATATGGCCGCGAAACACGACTGGGCCTGGACCGTCCACTGTGCCTTGCAAGGTGCCGTCGAAATTGACCAGCCGTGTATGCCCACGCCTAAAGAAGGTCATGATTTCAGATTCAACCGATTTGTATTCGCCGCCATCAATCGCCGAGAGCATGTAGCACGTGTTCTCATAGGCCCTTAAACGACGCGCGTTATCCCAGGTGCGCCGTCCGTCGCCGCCATGGGGCTCAGACGATGAATGCATAATTACTTCGGCCCCCGCATGGCGTAAACCATAAGCCACCTCAGGGTGCATATTGTCGAAGCAGATCATATTGGCCAATTTACCAATGGATGTGTCGGCTACCGGGAACAGCGCATCGTAGCCGAAGGTGTCGAGGTACTTATCCAAAATACTGCCCGGCGTGGTGTCTGGCAAAAAACCCCACACATCGGCACACTGATTTTTGCGGTAGGTATGAACCAGCTTGCCGCTATCATCGATCAGGAACGCTGAATTGAATACACGACCCGGAAGTTTGGGGTGAACTTCGAAGTTCTGGAACGCGACATATACTTTATTATCTTGGGCAAACTTCCCAACGCGGTCGAACACTTCATCGGGATAACTGATCGCCACCCGCTCCATGTCGCGCACGGTACGTTGCACGCCGCCAATACCGCCAGGGCCTGTTAGCCAGAATTCAGGGAACACCACCAATCGTACCGATGGAATGTTGGCGCGGCTGGCCGCCAGGCCCAAACTCTCCTCCAGATTCATGCGAATAATTTCGCGCGCATTGTTCACACCCAGCGGAATCAAGCGTGGCACCGATTGGATGATGCACACATCGTACTGCTCTTCGTATGTGCTGTGCTGTGGGCCAGTGGCTTTAGCCTCAGCCGCAAGGCGGGTTTGGGCTTCCTTCAGCCAGCCCTCACGGGTTTTGGGTGCTGGTCTGGTTTTCTCAGTCCACTTTTTGTACCCGCGCCCATACACATCTGCGCGCAGGATGGCGGTGAAACTGCGTTCGGGCGTCGCGCGTGTACGACGCAGCCATTCCATATCGAGATCGGGGATCACGAAAGTTTCAGAGCTTTGAGCGCGCGTCTCGGGCCGCTCCCAGTGATAGAACGCCGTGGCATTGGGCAATTTCACAACGTACCCGCCATCGTTCATTTCGGTGGGGCTGGTGGTGGCGATGTAGGCCGTATTTTCGCCAGCCCTGCCAAAGCGCGACAAACTGCGCGCGTCAAAATGCCGATCGCTGCGCTCAATCGACGGGTTAAGGATGATCTCAGCGCCATGAAACGCGAGCGCGCGTGCATATTGGGCGTAGTGAATATCCTCGCCACACAGAATACCCACTTGCGCGAAGGGGAGTTTCGCCACAGGAAAGTCGTTGGGCTGGCCCAGCGCACTCGTTGAATCTGAGAACCCTTCAATCAGGTCTGGTGTGATTTTGGGGGCACGCAACAGCAATTTGCCCTGGGGCGAGAACAGAAAGCCAATCGTCTGCGGCGCTGATTTGGCATTGGGCTTGACTACCACTGAGCCTGAGAGGTGAATCTTGTGCGCCTTTGCCAGTGAAGCCAGAACTGCAAATGATTTTTTCTCGTCAGGTGCTTTTTTCAAAGCCGGGCAATGGGGCAACAACAGCACTATGTCGGGCTTGGCTGAAGACGATTGCCGCTTGGCCTCGCTGACGGCAGCGGCCACCAGCCCGTTCAAGGCTTTGCGGTTGGTTGGCATCCACGCTGCCTGGCTGAGAATGATCATGACTATGTTCCCGGTTTTTGGAGTAAGTTTATTCTAGGAGACTGCCTAGGCTGATGGATTGCTCCAAAGCGAGCTTGATCATCTGTCGAGCAGATCAACCCACCAAATGCGTACGCACCTTGATCTCGCCTGTCAGTGTTTTATGAACGGCGCACTTGTTGGCGATCTCAATCAGGCGTTCACGCTGCGCAGGCGTTAAATCGCCTTCCAGCGTTACATCGCGCGTCATTTCGGTGATCTCACCCTCTTTTGTTACGCAATCAGAGCAATCAGCCGCTTTCATTTTCTTGTAACTCAGGCGCACTGAAATGCGCTTCAAAGGAATACCCTTGCGCTCGGCATACATGCGCACCGTCATCGAGGTACAAGCCCCCAGCCCCGCCAATACAAAATCATGTGGCATGGGCCCAGCATCATTCCCGCCCACGGCGGCTGGTTCGTCGGCCAGCAAGGTATGGCGGCCAACTCGTACTTCGTTTGAAAAGCGCCCCTGAAGCGTCTCCGAGACCTCAACAATACCTGGCGGTAAGATGATGTTGTCCATGGCTGAGTTCCCTTTACTAGATATTGGAGCAGCATAACTCTAAAGTAGGGGAATTATACCGCCCGATAGTGGAGCAGCCGATGGCCGAACCCGGCCCGCACGAAATTGAAGTGATCGCCAAGCGCACCGCGTTTCAGGGCTACTTCCGCATTGATGAGTATCACATTCGCCACGGCCGCTTTGATGGTGGCTGGCATACGCCACTCAAACGTGAGGTGTTCGAGCGTGGCCACGCCGCCTCGGTATTGCTGTAT
>JANLSL010000280.1:0-6759 GCA_031362385.1 Alphaproteobacteria bacterium
CGATGTTTGAATTTCTTTGATATCGCTTTGGGCCTGACCAAAATGACGCCCAAGCTCAGCCACGCGCTTGTCCAACCGCACCACATCCTTGGTGAGTTCGCCAATCTCGCGCTGAATCAAATGGGCTTGTTCGCGCATCCGCGCATCTTTCAACACGGCGCGCACGGTGTTCAGGGTCGCCATCAGTGTCGTGGGCGAGACCACATAAACGCGGCGTGCAAAACCAGCCTCGACAACATCGGAGAAGTTCTCGTGCAATTCAGCAAACACAGATTCTGCCGGGACAAACATAATCGCGGAGTCTGAGGTCTCGCCCGGAATTATATACTTCTCAGCAATATCCTTAATGTGCTTCAGAACGTCAGCGCGGAAAGATGCTTGGGCCAGGGTGCGTTCGCGTTCATCTTTGGCAGAAATCATCCGGGCGTAGGCGTCGTGCGGATATTTTGAGTCAACTGCGATAAATCCAGGGGGGTTTGGAAGTTTGATCACGCAGTCTGCCCGCTTGCCATTCGAGAGCGTGAATTGAAATTCATAAGCCCCCGGCGGCAGCATATTACGCACCAAGTCTTCCATCTGGGTTTGGCCGATAGCACCGCGCGCTTGTTTATTAGACAACAAGTCTTGCAAGCTCACCACATCGGCCGAAAGCTCAGCGATATTTTTCTGCGCTGAGTCAATTACCGCCAAACGTTCTTGAAGTTGACCTAAGGTCTCGGTGGTTTTTTCGCCTGCTTTCATCAAGTTCTCACCAACCCGGCGCGTGACCTCAGCCAAGCGCTCGTCGAGGAATTTGGTGACATTGCGTTCTTGGGCTTGCATACGCTCGGCAACGCTGGCTTGGGCGGCAACCTGGCCCTCGGCCATTTGTGACAGGCGCCCCGTGAGTGCCGATTGCGTCTCTGACAGCCTGTTCATGGCTTCCGACAGCATGCTTAATCGGTCATTTTCGTGGCGTGCGCCACTTATGGCGCGAAATCCCACGGCGACAGCAGCAATCGCCAGCGCAATTGCGATACACGTCAGGGCTAGGGTCGTAGTTAACACCGCTTTTCGCTCCGCCAATTCACTGCCATGATACCGACAATATTCCAAAGGAGTCTGTGGGCAAATGCTTTCCTTGCACGCCCACCTCCAAACCCATTGAGTTCCTCATGCCTTTGTATCGTCTTTTCCTGCTCGCCGCGGCTTTTATCCCCACCACACTTTTGGCTCAGGAGGTGTTGGTGTCGCCGACTGCGCGCAAGGCGCTTGAGCTCACCATCTATGAAAATGATCTGGCGTTAGTCAAAGATCAGCGCGATCTTAAGCTTGCGGGTGCGCAAACCACTCTGGCTATCGCGGGTGTCAGTGGGCAGCTTCAGCCAGAAAGTGTGCTCTTTCGCTCGCTGAGCGCAGACCCTGTTCAAGTCATCGAGCAATCGTTCGATTTTAACGTGCTAAGCCCGCAGGTTTTACTGCAACGCGCGCTCGGGCGTGAGGTCAGCATCTACACGCCAAATCCGACAACGGGCAAAGATACGATTGAGCGGGCCAAGGTGCTTTCGGTCGACCAGGGCCTAGTGCTCGATATTGGCGGCAAGATTCACACCCAAGTGCTGGGCCGGATTGTTTTTGACACCTTGCCTGAAGGCTTGCGCACATCGCCTACATTACTCATCACAGCCAAGGGCGTTGCTAATAAAGACCTGCGCACCGAACTCAGTTACCTCACAGGTGGCCTTTCATGGCGTACCAATTACGTCATTGATTTTGACGCCGATGCGAAGCGGCTTGATCTCACGGCCTGGGCGACTATTACCAACGCAACGGGCATTGATTTCCAAAATGCCAAAGTGAAATTGATTTCGGGCCAAGTGAACCGCACTGCACCAGCGCCATTCGTAATGAAAGCGATGCGTGGTGGGCCAGAAGTCGCCATGGCGATGGCCGCACCCGCTGATGGGATTCAACAACAAAGCTTGGGTGGGTATCATCTTTATAACATCGACAAGCCCGTCAGCATTGAGAATAACCGCACCAAGCAACTTGCCTTGCTGAACGGCAGGGGCATTGCCGCCAAGCAGGAACATATCGTACGTGGCGAAGTATATTTTTACCGCCAACAGGTGCCTGACCGTCCGCCTGTGACACAAGCCGAAACCGTCATTACAATCAAAAACGAAAAGACCTCGGGGTTGGGCTTGCCGCTGCCAGCGGGCACAGTGCGTGTTTATGGCCAAGACGAAAGTGGTGCTGCGCAATTCTTGGGCGAGGCTGCGGTCGATCACACTGCTGAAGGGGCCGAGATGCGCCTTACCGTTGGCCGTGATGCCGATGTGACCGCTGAGCGCGAGCAAAAGGGCTTCGTGCGGGCCTCTGAGCGCATTGCACTGACCACCTGGCGTGTGACGCTGAAAAACGCCAAGCCAAAGCCAGTCTCTGTGCGCGTGATTGAGCCGTTATCGGGCGCATGGGAGATTACCAAAGAATCCCAAGTCCACGACAAAGCCAATGCACAAATGGCTGAGTGGACGGTGGCAGTTCCCGCTAAGGGCCAAACAGTGCTGGAATACACGGCCAAGATCCAAAATTAGGCGTTTTATCAGGCTGCAATTCGAGCGGTTGACCGCGCCGCTTTTGGGCCTTATTTCACGGCCATGGCCAAGCTTGGAATCATCATTGCACCTGATATACGCCTCAAAAGCGTCTGTGCGCCCGTTGCGAAAGTAGACGCAGGCGTAGCCAAGCTCATGGCTGACATGCTGGAAACCATGTACGACGCACCGGGTATTGGTTTAGCGGCCCCACAAGTGGGGGTGGCTAAACGTATTATTGTTGTCGACCCAGCAATGGATGACAAACCGCCTCGACCGATCAAAATGGCCAACCCTGAAATTATTTGGACCTCCGACGAAAAGAAACTTCACGAAGAAGGGTGCCTGTCGTTGCCGCAAGAATACAACGAGGTTGAGCGCCCTGACAAAATTCGTGTGCGCTATCTGGATGAAAACAACAAACCACAAGAACTTGAAGCCGATGGCTTGCTCTCGGTTGTGATTCAGCACGAAATCGATCACCTGCAAGGCGTACTTTTTGTCGATCATATCTCAACGCTCAAACGTGGGATGATTTTGCGCCGCCTGACCAAGCAAAAAAAGCAAGGTCGCCGCTATTACGACATGGAGCCGGCGTAACGCCGTCCCACGCCCATGCGCATCATATTCATGGGCACACCTGATTTTGCGGTTTCAGCTTTGGTGCGGCTGGCTCACGTTCACGACATTATATGTGCATACACCCAACCCCCCCGCCCGGCGGGTCGCGGCCAGGCTGAACGCCCAAGCCCAGTTCAAGTGTGGGCGACACAGAACAACATTCCCGTACGCGCCCCGAAGTCTTTAAAATCAATCGAGCAACAAATTGAGTTTGCAGCACTTAAAGCAGATGTCGCCGTGGTCGCGGCTTATGGGCTGATTTTACCGCAAGCGATTTTAGACGCGCCAAAGTTTGGCTGTATCAATATTCATGCCTCACTGTTGCCGCGCTGGCGGGGCGCTGCGCCCATTCAACGCGCCATCATGGCTGGCGACACTGAGGCTGGAGTTACCATCATGCAAATGGATGCAGGCCTTGATACCGGTGCCATGTTGCTGACGCGCACACGGCCGATCACTGATCACACGACGGCTGGGGAATTGCACGACCAGCTGGCCGAGATGGGGGGCGATTTGATTGTTGAGGCTTTGCACGGAATCGCAACCGGCACAGTGAAGGCAACATCGCAGCCTGCGGTGGGTGCTACGTATGCAACCAAAATCGACAAGGCCGAGGCAAAAATCAACTTTGCCAATGATGCTGCGTTGGTCGTTCGTCACATCCATGGCCTTTCGCCAGTTCCCGGCGCTTGGGTCGAGATTGGCGGAGAAAGAATCAAGGTGTTGCGGGCGGAGGTGGCGGTGGGCCAAGGTCAGCCGGGCCAAATTCTTGGAGCCGATATGACGATTGCCTGTCTGCGCGGTGCCATTCGGCCAACTCAAGTGCAGCGTCCAGGTCGGGCCGCCTTAAGTGTGGACGAGTTCTTGCGTGGCTTCACATTGCCCTCGGGCCTACGCCTCGCGTAAGTTTAAGACTAAAATTATATTGATATGGACGTGTTGGGTATGTTTGGCCGCCGCAAAATTATTTTAGAAGGCGACACGGTTTATTTATTTGAACCGGCGCGTGATTGCGTGACCGAATTTCTGGCAATGACAACGGGTAGCGAAAACTTTCACCGTCCTTGGGTTTTTCCCGCACTCGATCAGCGCCGCTATCGCGCCTATCTTGATCGAATCGCCGAGGGGCGCACCATTGGTTTTTTTGTTGGCCGCATCGAAGATGATGCATTCCTGGGCGTTGTGAACATTAACGACATCGTTTATGGCGGCTTGCGCTCAGGGACACTTGGCTACTATGTCGCGCACGACTTCGCGCGGCGTGGTTACATGAGCGAAGGGTTGTCGTTAGTTTTGGACCGCGCCTTTACAGACATCCAACTCCATCGCATTGAAGCCAATGTTCAGCCGGGTAACCTTGCTTCACTTGCGTTGATTCAGCGTCTGGGGTTTCGCAAGGAAGGGTTCTCCCCGGCATATCTTCAAATTGATGGCGTGTGGCGCGACCACGAACGCTGGGCCATTCTGGCTGAAGAATGGTTGGGTGCGAACGGCCTCTCGACCCGACAAATGCGTAACAAATATGGCGTTTCAATCTAATGACGCGCTATAAGCTGACGATTGAATATGACGGCACAAATTTCGTTGGGTGGCAGCGCCAAGACAACGGCCTGTCAGTCCAATCCGTCGTTGAAGCCGCCATCAAAACCTACTGCCAAGCTGATGTTGTTATTCACGTTGCGGGCCGCACGGATGCCGGAGTTCATGCGCTGGCACAAGTTGCCCATGTCGATATTCCGCGCCAGGACGAGAATGGCGTTGTTGCCAATGCCATCAATGCTTATCTCAGGCCTCACCGGGTGTCGGTAGTGTCAGCCGAGCGCGTAGCCAATGATTTTCATGCGCGCTTCTCAGCCCGTGAGCGTTTGTACGAGTATCGCATTGCTAATCGTAAAGCACCGCTTGCCCTCGAGCTGGATCGCGCATGGTGGATTTCGCATCAATTGAATGCGAGCGCTATGCACGATGCTGCTCAAGTGTTGGTTGGCAAGCATGACTTCACCAGCTTTCGCGCGGTTGCCTGCCAGGCCGATTCACCTGTGCGAACCTTGGATGAGCTCAGCGTTAGCAGGCAAGGTGAAGATATTATTGTGCGTGCCCGTGCCCGTTCGTTTTTACATCATCAAGTTCGCAATATGGTGGGAACACTGAAATTTGTGGGCGAAGGCAAGTGGACGAGCAAAAATGTCACCGACGCGTTGGCAGCGCGTGACCGCTCGATGGCGGGGCAAACAGCGCCTTCATGTGGGCTGTATCTGATCGCGGTGTCTTATTAACCCTTCGGGATTTGGTCGATCAGGGTATCTGATAAAAGTCCCAACACAATATCCAGCACAACAATGCCGAACGCCGTTGATGTTTTGACGTCGAGTGCAATCAACGCCAAGAAGGTGCCGTACATGACAAACAATCCAAGAATGATGAAGTTCAGAGCGCCGATGGCTTCGTTATCGAGGACCTGAAAATCCGCCAACAGAATGAGGGGTAATACAACCAGCCCGATTGGCAATTGCAGCCAGTTGTAGGGCACAATGTAAGTGAGGAAGCGATCCGCCTTATTCATCGAGCGCGTGACGTACATCATGACAAACGGGAATAAAGTGCACGTCAGAATGTAAGCGAGTGTTTCGACAATAACCGTGACTGACAGGCTGGGCGCTGGCGTTGCTGTCATGTATTGCGCCGCGGCATGAATAGCATGCAGTGGTGCCAATATCAGCGCCGGGAAGAACGAGCGCAAAAAGCCAGCGTAGGTCTTTTCAAAAAATGAAAGGCCGCCCTCCTCTAGTTTTGCAAGAAGCCAGAAACCACGAAGAACTTGCGCAAACCGTTCAGAGTCAATCATGGCGTCTCGAAATAGCGTTCAAGCATACGCAGGTAAATCGCCGTCAGGTCTTCAAGGTCTTTCAAGGCGCAACGTTCATCGGCCTTATGCATAGTCAGGCCAACCAAACCAAACTCACATACCGGGCACATATCTTTGATAAAGCGTGCATCAGATGTTCCGCCGGTGGTTGAAAGTTCCGGTGCTCGCCCGGTCACATCTTTCACCGCATCTGTGACCAGCGCGCTTAATGCACCGGGCGGGGTGATGAATGACTCGCCTGAAATCCGCACACTTAACTCATAATGCACACCATTGGCCGCCGTATCGAGGGTAGCCTTCAACCACGCCTTCAGTTTTGCGCCGGTGTGATGATCGTTAAAGCGAATGTTAAATCCTGCACGCGCTGACCCTGGAATCACATTGGATGCTGCATTGCCAACGTCCACTGTGGTGATGGCCAACGTCGAGGCCTGGAAATGGGCGGAGCCCTCATCCAGCGGCTGAGCAATTAAAGCACCCAACATGGTCATCAGGCGCGGAATAGGGTTGTCAGCCAAATGTGGATAGGCGGAGTGCCCTTGCGTACCATAAACAACAAGCTTGGCGGTTAGGCTGCCGCGTCGCCCTATTTTGGCCATGTCACCAAGCGTGGTTTGGCTGGTAGGTTCGCCCACCACACATACATCAATTTTCTCACCGCGTGCCTTCAGCCATTCGAGAACTTTCTTTGTTCCG
>JANLSL010000123.1:0-1806 GCA_031362385.1 Alphaproteobacteria bacterium
TTGATTCCGAAGGGCTTGAAGGCATCCCACGGTAAGCGCACTGTTTGCCATTCGGGTTTTGAAGTTGAGGAATTGGGGGTAAGGCTTATGGTGAATTTACGCATCAAATCGCTCGACGCGTTGTTGGCGATGGACGAAACAAAAAAGCTCACCAAACACTTAGGCGCGCTGGACCTGGTGTTTCTCGGTATCGGCGGCATTGTCGGAACCGGCATTTTTGTGCTCACCGGTGTGGCGGCGTCCACCTACTCAGGCCCGGCGTTGATTGTTTCGTTCATGATGTGCGGCTTCGCGTGCAGCTTAGCCGCGCTCACGTATGCCGAGTTGGCCTCAATGGTGCCGGTGGCAGGCAGTGCCTACACCTATACCTACGCAACCATGGGGGAAGTCATCGCCTGGATCATGGGATGGAATCTTGTTTTGGAATACGCCGTCAGTGCTGCGGCGGTCGCGTCCGGCTGGTCGGGTTATTTCAGCGGCATTTTTAAAACGATCGGGTTTCCATTGCCCGACGCACTAACCAAAGTTCCGCAAGACGGCGGACTGATTAATCTGCCTGCCGTCGTCATCGCGCTGTTTGTTACTTACATGCTGTATATCGGCCTCAAGAACAGCGCGCAGATGAATAACATTTTAGTGGTGGTCAAGTTGGCCGCTTTAGCGCTGTTTTTATTCCTGGCAACGCCTGAAGTGGATGCCGCCAACTGGACACCGTTCATGCCCTATGGCTTTTCGGGCGTTGCGACCGGTGCGTCCATCGTGTTCTTTGCCTTCTTCGGGTTTGATGCGGTGTCGACGGCCGCCGAAGAAACCCGCAACCCCAAACGCGACATGCCAATCGGGATTATCGGTTCGCTGGTGATTTGCACAGTGTTGTATATGGCGGTGGGGATCGTGCTGACGGGCGTGGCACCTTATACCGAACTCAATAACCCAGAGCCGGTGGCCTACGCGCTGCGCCGCATCGGCTACAACTTTGGCTCGGCACTGGTGGCCGTGGGTGCGATTGCGGGCATGACCACAGTGCTGATTGTGTTCATCTATGGTCAGACGCGCATCTTCTTTGTCATGGCGCGCGATGGACTGCTCCCACCCGCATTATGCAAACTTCATCCCAAACACCGCACGCCGCACATCGTCACTTGGATGACGGGCATTGGTGTGGCGCTGGTGGGTGGGTTCATCAACTTGGGCGTGATCGCCGAGCTGGCGAACATCGGCACCATGTTTGCATTTATTCTGGTCTCAGCGGGCGTGATGATCTTGCGCCGGACCCGGCCCGATATGGCCAGGCCGTTTAAATGCCCCGCTGTGTGGGTGGTGGGGCCGCTGGCCATTCTCAGCATTGGCTTTTTAATGTTTAACCTGCCAACCGCCACCTGGGTTCGCTTTGTGGTGTGGACCGCCATCGGCGTGGCGGTTTACCTCGCCTATGGTCGTAGCCGCAGCCCACTGGGACTCACGCCTGAGCCTCGAAAGCCTTAAAAAGCGGCAGAATGCTTTCGATCAGATACCTTTTATCAGCTTTTATTGATGGGCCTGCTTCACTACAACTGTTAGTCGAAAACCCCAGGAACAGTTGTGGCTATGCCCCGCTCATTCAGCGCCGAAGTCCAATACGCCTTGGTCCAGAATTTTTCGCGCCAAGCGCCGATCAACGTCACCATCACAAGTTTTGCTGTGATCTGGACGACATGGCTGATGTCGTCGTTGGTGCCACTGTTCATTCTCATCCCATGGGCGGTGATTCATTTGGCGCTGGTTGGCTTTCTCCTCAGCCGCTGGTTCAAGCGCTACCGCGCGCGC
>JANLSL010000333.1:0-11990 GCA_031362385.1 Alphaproteobacteria bacterium
TATTCAAACAGCCTGTCTATTCAAACAGCCCGATGGGCTGATTGCAAACGCGCCCACTCACGCCATATCCGGCAGCTTTGCGTAGTGTCGGGTTTTGAAAACCCGTAGCCAGCAGGTGGGCGTATGCTCTTGTCGCATCCCGGGTATGTCAAATACGCGCGCGAAGACCAACAATTTTAGTAGTGAGAGAAGGCAAAAAATACTAATAAAATCAACATGTTATGCTGAAGCATGCCGCTTGATACCTGAATTTATAAGGTGTTTGGCAGATATTTAGCGCGCGTAGGTTGCCACATCTGTTGGTGGATTGGCTAAAGCCTTGGTGCTATGCCATCGCGCCCTCGGCAACGGGGTCGGTTTGTCCTCGGACCTCAAGTCAGAATGTCAGAAGTTACCCCACCGTTATCTCAGGCCACGGCTACGCCCGAGCCCGAGCATCAACGACGTGCCTCGCTTATAACGCTGATCTTCGGGGCGATCGGCGTTGTCTACGGCGATATCGGCACCAGCCCGTTGTACGCTTTGAAAGATTGCTTTTCAGGCACCCATCCGCTGCCGGTCGACCCTGAACATGTGCTGGGCGTTTTATCGTTGGTGTTCTGGTCCGTCACTATTGTGGTGTCGTTCAAGTACACCATTTTGATGATGAAGGCCGATAACCGTGGCCAAGGCGGAAGTTTAGCATTGCTCGCCCTTGTCGAGGGCCAAACCCGCAACACGTGGTTGGCACCCATCGTTACGGTGCTGGGCATTTTTGCGGCGGCACTCTTTTATGGCGACAGCATGATCACTCCAGCCATTACGGTGTTGGGTGCGGTCGAAGGCCTTGAGGTGGCACTGCCAGGGCTGACAAAGTTTATTATCCCGATCACGGTCGCCATTTGTGTTTTCTTGTTTGCGATTCAATCATCAGGCACCGCCAAAATTGGCCGCCTCTTTGGTCCGGTGATGGTGACATGGTTCAGCGTTCTGACGTTGATCGGTGTGCTTAACATCATCGAAGCGCCACGCGTTATGTCCGCTCTGAACCCAATCTATGCTGTCCAATTTTTTATGAAGGACGGCTTAGTTGCATTTCTAGCCTTAGGGGCGGTTGTGTTGGCGCTGACGGGTGCTGAGGCGCTGTATGCCGATATGTCGCATTTCGGATGTAAGCCTATTCGCCGGGCGTGGTTCATGTTTGTCGGCCCAGCGCTGATCATCAACTACTTCGGCCAGGGGGCTTTATTGCTCAACAACCCTGAGGCTGCGAAAAACCCATTCTTTGAAATGGTGCCTCAATGGGCGGCGTTGCCGATGGTCGGGCTGTCGACAATTGCAGCTATCGTTGCCTCGCAAGCCGTGATCTCAGGTGCATTCTCGGTCACGCGCCAAGCCATGCAGCTTGGATTTTTACCGCGCATGTCGACCATCCACACCTCGGAAACGGAAGAAGGCCAGATCTATATCCCCTTTGTGAACTGGATGTTGTTGTTCAGCGTTGTTGTTCTGGTGTTGGGCTTCCAATCATCAACCCAGTTGGCGGCGGCTTATGGTGTGGCTGTGACCGGGACCATGACCATCGATACGATTTTGCTAGCGATGGTCATCTTTATGATTTGGCGTTGGAAAGTATGGCAAGGGGTCATTGTCGTTGGCGGGCTTCTGACCGTTGACCTGGCGTTTTTAGGCGCTAACGCGACCAAAATCACCCACGGGGGGTGGTTCCCCTTAGCGGTAGGTGTGGCAACTTTTGTATTGCTGGTGACATGGAAAAAAGGCCGCGCCCTCCTGGCCGCGCGTTTGCGTGAAGAGTCGTTGCCGGTTGAGACGTTCTTGAAATCGCTCGGCACCAGTGTCACGCGCGTCACGGGTACGGCTATTTTCATGACCGGCGGTGCTGATGGCGTGCCACACGCGCTGTTGCACAATATGAAACACAATAAAGTGGTGCATGAACGGGTGGTCTTCTTGACCGTGATGATCGAAGACATACCCCATGTTGATGTGCTGCAGCGTATCTCGGTGCAACATTTGGGACGGCGCTTTTACCGGGTTATTTTACATTATGGCTATCTTGATGATACCGACGTACCGGCAGCGTTGAAGTTTGCCAAAGATTTCGGTCTTGAATTTAACGACATGGATACCTCGTACTTCTTGGGCCGTGAAACCTTGATCCCATCCGAGCGGCCGGGCATGGCGCTGTGGCGCGAAGGGCTGTTTGCCTGGATGTCGCGCAGTGCGACCTCGGCGATGGATTTCTTCAAGCTCCCGGTCAACCGGGTGGTTGAGTTGGGCACCCAAGTCGAAATCTAGGAGTATTTTCCCGAGAAGTGGTCTTCCACTTGGCCCCAAGAAACAAATCGGTGAAAATGCGACCAAGAAAAATCAAAGCGGCGCTCTTTATCTTTTTCAGCTAAACTCATCGCATGTCGATGATCTCACTCGGGTCGGGCGTACCGTTGCGCCTGCGCATCCACGCGGGTCTGCGCCTGGCGCAGAAAGACCCGGTGGAGGACACGCGCCCGCTTAAACCCAAGCGCGAACCCAAAACTGTACCGTTGTTTCCCGAGGCCGGAAGTGTCTCGACCGCCGAGATGAAATCCGAGCGTATGGCGCGGCAAGTCACGCAACTCGCACTCATGAACCGCATCAATGCGACGATCCTTGAACGCTTTCCCAGCTTGGGCATTCAAGATTGGTGGCTGACCTCGGGGTGCATATTTCAAACCGTGTGGAATTTGCGCTCGGGCCGCGCGGCCGGGCAGGGGATTAAGGACTACGATATCTTCTATTTTTCCGAAGATCTGTCCTACGAGGCCGAGGACCAAGTGATCAAGGACGCGGCACTTCTGTTTAGTGATATCGGTGCCGATATTCAGGTTCGCAATCAGGCCCGCGTGCATGAATGGTACCCACAGAAATTTGGTATCGCGTATCCTCCGTTGACCAATGCCTCGGAGGGCATTTTGCGCTTTCCCGCGCGCGCCGCAGCCATTGGCCTCAAGCGCACGGGTGATGATTTCTTGGATTTGTTCGCACCCTTTGGATTGGATGATACCTGGAACCTCATCGTCACGCCCAATCGGACGCTGCCGATTGCCCAGGTCTACGGCGAAAAAACCGCGCGTTGGCAGCAAGAATGGCCCCAGCTCACCGTCCATGCCTGGGCCGAGGATGCGAGCAAGCCGTGAACCCCTCCCAGTGGGAGAGGGAGTGCTATTAAATCGGCCAGCGTTCTTGCTTGTAGGCTGAATCCCAGAACATCCATTCAAATTGCGTACACCGTAAGAACGCCCGGCGCATGCGTTCAAGCGTGGCGGCATCCTCGTTGGCAGCAATTGAATCTGTGAGCGTAATCATGCGCTGGGTGGCGTCGGCGAAACTTTTATCAGCGTACGTATCAATCCACGCGTCATAGGGATTGGGGCGCGTGGCCACCGCGGCGATGTGGGTGCCAACCTCCCAGTAAATCCAAAAGCACGGCAATATTGCCGCAACAAGTTCGCCGTAGCCGCCAGTCGTTGCGGTGGCTAATAAAAAATTTGTGTAATTCAAACAGGTGGGCGAGGGTTCAGTCGCACTGCGGCCCGCCGTGCTGACGTTAAATTGCTTGAAGAACCCGGCATGAAGTGCGCGTTCGACTTGAATGGCCACGCTGGCCGCACCGGCAAACTCGAGCATCGCATCGGTGTCGGGTGCTTTGGCCGAGGCCAGCGACAACACCCGCGAATAGGCCTCGAGATAAATTGAATCCTGCACGATGTAGAACTGAAATTTCTCGCGGTGCAGTGTGCCTGCGGCAAGTTCGCGGTTGAAGGCTAAGTCTTTGATCGCCTGGCGTAACGCGGCTGCTTCAGCCCAGACGCTGTCGGTGAATTTCGGCATACTTAAAAGCTTGCTTTAATGGTCACGCCGTACTGGCGACCCCTGTTGATGTTGAAGCTATCGAAGGGGCCATTGGGCCCCAGAAACGCCAGCAAAGCAATCTGCCCTTGGCCAAAGGCTGAAACACCCCAGCGGTTGTCAGTCAGGTTCTTGGCCCAGATCGCAGCCGACCACGCATCGGTATGCAGCGCTGCACGTAAATTTAACGCTGCTTCGGTGGGTGAATACAACACGTTGTCGATCTCGAAGAATGTTTTGCCGCGCACCGTCAGTTCGCTGCGCACAGATGCTGACACGTCACCGGCCACGGGCCAGTCAAACTCAGCCCCGGTTGAAATATTATAGCGCGGTGAATTGGGGGTTTGCTTACCCGTGTAATTTCGCAAGCCCACGCCAGTGATGGGGTCGGGGGCTTTGAAACTGCCAATCTTTGAATTGGTGTAAGCAAAAGAACTATCAAGCGTGAACCAAGTCGTGGGCTTTGCCTTCACAGATGCCTCAAAGCCCTTCACGTTTACTTTTGGTGCAGTGTAGGTGGTGTCATTGCCATTGATGAAAGCAAAATACTGATAATCGGCATAGTCGGTATAGAACGCAGCTACGGTTGCAGTAATGCGGTTGTCGGCTGAAGCAGTTTTTGCACCCACTTCGTACGCGGTGGTTTTTTCGGCCACATATATGCGTTTGAAAGTATCGGTTGCGCTAGGTTTCGGATTAAAGCCGCCCGGCTTAAAGCCCCGGCTGATATTGGCATACAACATACTCTTTGCTGCCACCGCGTAATTCAGCGAGATTTTAGGCTGGAGTTGTTTGAAGGTTTTGGCGGCGAAGTCGACACGGGCTTTGGTTTTTACACCGGTAATGTCTTCCGATGTTTTTACGCTGTCATAGCGCAGCGCCAAGGTCGCTTCGAGTTTCTCGGTTAAGGGTGTTGTGAGTTGTCCGAACGCCGCCAGTTGGGTTGTGGGTGTGCGGAAAGCCGATGCTTCCGCGCCAAACAGCAGCGGGCCAAAGTCGTCGATGCGCTTGCGCAGCGTGTCTTGCGCGAATGCACCCGCGATCCAGCGCACAGGGGCAGTGTCTGATGACGTGTAGCGCACTTCACCTGTCCAGAAACGCAAATCAACCGGCTGTGCGATGGGCTGAATGCCCGCAGGAAAAAACGGTACGCCTGCAAACGTGATGGGTTTATCGTTGCGGAAATCCAGCTCTTCGAAGAAGCGCTTTTGATAATGGTCGTAGCCGGCAATGGCGCTCAAAATTCCATCTGCGGCCTTCACATCATTTTTGAGCGATACGCCGTACCAGTTCCGTTTTGCCGAGCCTTCGAAATCGCCAAAGGGATTGGTCAGGGCGGCACCCTCTAATTTGCCGCCAAATTTTCCGGTGACATTGCCTGATGAAACTGTGGCCGCACCCCCGTGCTCGGTGTTCACATTCCAGCGCAAATCCCAGGTCCAGTCATCCGTCGCTTCGCCGCGCAGGCGTGCGCGTAGGTTTTTGGTATTCTGGCCATCAACTTTTTTCTTCAAGAACGAATTGTAAATCCAGCCATTCCAATCTTGAATTTGCGCCGCCACGCGGAACATCAGTTTTTTGCCCATGAGGGGGCCGCCAACAGCAGCGCGTAGCGCTTTATTATCACCATTGCCCAGCTCAGCTTCGGCGGTGCCTTCAAATGTGTCGGTGGGTGCGCGCGTTACTACATTAAACACGCCGCCAATCGCATTCTTGCCGTACAAAGCGCCTTGCGGGCCTTTGAGAATTTCCACACGCTCCATGTCGAAGTAGGGCTGCGTGAAAAGCTCTTTGTCAGCCATCGCAACGCCATCAATCACATAGGCCACTGAGGCCTGTTGCAAGCGGTCGGTCGACACGCCGCGAATGGTGATGATGTTGGTGCCGGGGTCTTGGTCGTTGATCACGAACACACCGGGCGTTATGGCCGCGATATCTTCGAAGTTCACCACCTGATGTTTGTCGAAATCAGACCGGCTCAAAACGGCGATGCTATCTGGAACGCGCTGCAAACTCTCAACGCGGCCGCGCGCGGTGACAATAATTTCTTCGATGACTGGGGGCTGTTGGGCCAGCGCTGCTGTGGCACCCACCACGTGGGCGGCAACAAAAGTAAGATAATGGCGTGATTTCATGGTGTCTCTCCCTCCGCTGGCATGACCCAGATCAGGTTCAACGGGTCAGCGCGGCGGGAGTAAACTCCCAAGCGCTATCTCAGCCCCTTCACAGGACCCCCCGAGACTTCAGATGAAGCCTTGATAATGATGGCGTAGACCCCGACAGAGGCGGGGTCAAGGATGACTTAAGCCAGCGCCAAGCCCATGCGCACAGCTGTAAATCGAAACCCAGGGATGTGTTCGGTGCGCCGGCCCTCGGGCACCCAACCGCGCGTGCGGTAAAACGACACCGCCGACTCATTGGCGGCAAGCACTTCCAGCATGGCTTTGCGGGTTCCGGTTTTGCGTAAGCTCTCGATGGCAGCCGTATATAAAGCCGAGCCAATACCAAAGCCTTGGAAGTCGGGCAGGACGTAGAGCATCCAGAGATGGCCCTGGTCGTTGGCGGCAACCGCGCCCACGACATTGCCATCCACTTCGGCAATTTGGATGGACTGCCAATGCAGTGCTGTTACTTCGGCAAGGCGATCACCGTGAACCAGGGCTGTGGCAGAATCCTCTGGCAGGAAGCGCCGGTTGGTGGCCAACCACGATTCTTTTACCACGCGCGCAATAGAGTCAGAATCGCCGGCGCACGCCGGGCGAATGGTGATGGATGACACGTGAGTACCCCGTCAGCTTATTTTTATTTTGCAGCATGATACGCGCGGGGTGGTTGATGGGGTGTTAACGAATCAAAACGAGCTGCGCCCCAAACAAAAACGGAGCATCCATCGCGGTTGCTCCGTTGATACTCTGGTTATGATCAGGCCGCGCAAGGGCGCAGGCACAGCAGGCGGCTAGAAGCCTTCGCGCTCAATGCGCTTACGCTCAAGCTTACGGGCCCGGCGAATAGCTTCTGACTTCTCACGTGCTTTACGCTCGGAGGGCTTTTCATAAGCCTTACGAAGCTTCATTTCACGGAAGATTCCCTCGCGCTGCATCTTCTTTTTCAGCGCCTTGAGGGCTTGGTCGACGTTATTGTCGCGGACTATGACTTGAACCAGGGTCGTCTCCATCGGGCAGAGTGTATGCAAAACTGCGTCCTCAAGGGCGCACTTAACTGTACGCCACAGTCCCAAGTCTTACCCTGGTCTGTAGGAAGGCGCGCTATATATCACGGTGATTTTGGGTTGGGAAGGGCCGCAAGGCGGCTGTTTTAGTACTTCTTTTCAGCCAGTTAGGGGCCATTTCCTGGGGCAAATAGGCCACGGACGGGTAGCCTTGGCCCACCAAGCCCTATATAAACACTGCGAAATTCAACAGGTTACGACCATGGCTGTATTGCCGATTGCCCGCATGGGGGCCGAGGAGCTCAAGCGCCGGGCTACCGAGGTGCGAGATTTTGCCGACCCGTTTTTGCCGGTTTTTGTCTCTGACATGGTGGAAACCATGGTGGCGGCCAATGGCATTGGGCTGGCGGCTCCCCAGGTTTTTATCCCCTATCGTATCGTGATTTTCTTTGTTCCCGCGGCGCGCAACAACGGCATGGAAATTCCTTTCACGGTTATGTTTAACCCTGAAATTCGCCCACACTCTGACGCTATGGCCGAGGACTGGGAGGCCTGCTTGTCAGTACCTGGTCTGACGGGGCGGGTGCCACGATATACCGCGATTCATTATTCGTGGCAGGACGTGCGGGGAAATCGGTTTGAACGTGATGCGACTGATTTTCACGCCCGTGTCGTGCAGCACGAGTGTGACCACCTTGATGGGATGCTGTATCCTTATCGTATGACTGATATCGCAACCCTGTCGTGTGTGGATGTGTTGAAAAAAGCTGCCGACCAGCGCGGCGAGCCCCGTGAACTTGATGAAGAAGGCGCCGCCCTACCTGCCCCCTCTGAGGTTGAGACTGTCCGATGACCACTTCGAAGCTAGCACAACAAGATGCAGTCATTTTGGCAGCCCTGCCGCACGTCACTTTTGACGGCTGGGGTGCGCCCGCTTTGCGCCGGGGTGCGATTGAGGCGGGCTTGAATGAATCTGATGCTGACATTTTATTCCCTGAAGGTGCGCGCGCGGCCATTGCGCATTTTATTGCGCTGGCCGACCGGCTGATGATTGAAGATGCCGCAGCACATGATATGTCGACCCTGAAGCACCGCGAAAAAATTGCCCTGCTGGTTAGGTTGCGATTGGAACGCTGGAGTGTAAACCGCGATGCCATCCGCCGGGCGCTGGTGTTGGCGCCGATGCCCGCGATGGCGGGGCCTGCGCTGAAAGGGTGGTATGGCACGGTTGATGCCATGTGGCGTGCGGTGGGTGATAAATCCAACGACTTTAGCTTTTATACCAAACGTGCACTGCTGGCGGCAGTCTATGGGTCGACGCTGCTATTCTGGCTCAATGACAAAAGCCCGGACTGCGCTGCGACGTGGGAGTTTCTCAACCGGCGGATCGATAACGTGATGCAGATCCCCAAACTGCGCGCCCGACTCAGTGAGCACCTGGATCGATTGCCAACACCGCGCCGATTGTTTGAACGGCTTTCAGCCTTGAGTTCTGGCGTCCGCCAGAAATAGTGCGGCCATGCTCTGAGTTACAATCGAGATACAAATTTGCGATTGCACCACCGAAATTCATGGGCATGGTGCATGAAGCCCACGTGAGATGACAATTGTAATGCACACCTTATTTGAAAAACTAAAAGCTTTGATAGGCAGCGTCCCACGGCTCGTTTTAGTCGGTGGTGGAGTGCTCATCCTTGCTGGTGGTGGTTGGGCGATATGGAATAGCGCGACTACGGACAAGCGCCCGACGATCACCCAGAAGGTTGTGATTGGCGATGTCGAAGACACGGTCACTGCCGTTGGAAAATTACAACCGCTGCAATTTGTTGATGTGGGGACGCAAGTCTCGGGCCAACTCAAAAAACTGCATGTCACCTACGGCGAAACCGTGAAGCAGGGCCAGCTTCTGGCCGAGATTGACCCCACCATCTACCAGGCGCGCGTCAATGCAGGCGAGGCAAACTTATTGAATTTAGAAGCGCTGCTGACGCAACGCCAAGCTGAACGCACCTTGGCCGAGCAGCAATTCGGTCGTCAGACGGCGTTGCTGGCCGAGCGCGCCACCAGCCAAGATGCCTTTGATGCTTCGACCTCAACAAAAAAAGTAAATGCCGCCCAAATTGCGGCACTTCAAGCGCAAATCAAACAGGCGGGCTCGACCTTGAATGTTGACCGGGCCAATCTGGGGTACACGAACATTTATGCGCCGATGAATGGCGTGGTGGTGGACCTGATCGCCAAGCAGGGCCAAACGCTGAATGCGAACCAAACTGCGCCCATCGTGCTGCGCATCGCTGATTTAGACACGATGACGGTTTATGCTCAAGTGTCTGAAGCTGATGTGCCCAAACTGACGACTGGCATGAAAGCATATTTTACAACCTTGGGGCAGGCCAGCCGTAAGCGCTACGGCAAGTTGCGCCAAATCATTCCGACACCCGAAGTGGTCAACAATGTGGTGCTGTATAACTCGTTGTTTGATGTTGAAAACCCTGACCATGACTTGTTCACGCAAATGAGCGCGCAGGTTTTTTTCCTGATTGGTGAAGCCAGAAAAGTTCCAATTGTTCCGGTGGCGGCACTGCGTCCAGCTGGGGGCCCCGCTGGAGGCCCGCGCGACAAGGCCCCCAATGCCCCAAAGCGTTATATCGTCAAAGTCAAAGAGGGGCTGAGTGTTACGGAGCGCGCCGTTGAAGTGGGCGTGATGAATCGTCTGGTGGCGGAAATTAAAGTGGGCCTGGCCGAGGGCGAAGAAGTAGTGATCGACGCCCCACAAGGGGCCGCGCGCCCCGGTGGGCAACAGCCGCCTGCCGGTATGGGCCGGGGCGGGGGGCCGCGCATATGAACGTTGTCGGCGCGCCGCAAACTGTTTCTGTGACTGCTGCTTCACACACCGCAGTGGCCGCGCCGCTGATTGCCTTGCGCGATATCACCAAAACCTATTATCGCGGCGAAATGGGTGTGGAAGTTCTCCACGGTGTTTCGCTCGATATTTACCCGGGCGAGTTTGTGGCCATCATGGGGGCCTCAGGTTCGGGCAAATCAACCTTGATGAATTTGATTGGCTGCCTCGACCGGCCGACATCGGGGAGTTACCAATTTGCAGGCCAAGAAGTTGCTGAACTTGATGCCGATCGGCAAGCGTTGCTGCGCCGCGAAGCCTTTGGCTTTATTTTCCAGCAATACAATTTGTTGGCCACATCTACTGCGGTTGAAAATGTCGAAGTGCCTGCGGTGTATGCGGGCCTGACTCATAAGCAACGCGTTGTGCGCGCTGAACAACTTCTGACGTCGCTGGGTCTGGGTGATCGGCTTGATCACAAGCCCAATCAGTTGTCAGGCGGTCAGCAGCAACGTGTCTCAATCGCGCGCGCGTTGATGAACGGCGGCGCAGTGATTTTGGCCGACGAGCCCACCGGCGCGTTGGACAGCAAAAGCGGCGAAGACGTGATGACGCTGCTGCATGATCTTAATGCGCGCGGTCACACGGTTTTGCTGATCACGCACGATGCCAAAGTAGCGCAGCGCGCCAACCGCGTTGTCGAATTCCGCGATGGCGTAATTGTTGCTGACAGTGGAACTTCGGCCCGAGCGCAAGGCGCGTTACGCCCCGCCCAAGCCAAATATAACGAGCTGCCTGAAGGTGTCAGCATGCCCGATGTGGTGGAAGCGGGCAAAATGGCCTTCAACGCGCTTCACACCAACTTGATGCGCACACTGCTCACACTGCTGGGCATTATTATTGGTGTCGCTTCAGTGGTAGCGATGCTGGCCATTGGCAATGGCGCCAAGCAAGACGTGCTCAACCGCATGGCCTCGATGGGCACAAATCTTTTGTTGGTGCGCCCCGGTGCACCCAATATTCGCGCCGCCGATGGGGTTCGCGCCACGCTGACCACCGAAGACGCCGAGGCGTTGTCTGAATTGCCCAATGTTTCTGAGGCAGTGCCCGAGTATTCAGGTTCAGTGACCGTGCGCTATGGCAACCGCGATGCGTCAACCCAGTTCAATGCGACGACGACCGGCTATACAACTGCCCGCGATTGGAGCATGGAGCGCGGCGTATTTTTCTCCGATGCCGAGACCAAAGATTACGCCGCAGTGGCAGTGCTTGGTCAAACCGTTGTTAAAAATTTGTACCCTGCAGGTGCCGACCCCATCGGCACCTATGTGATCGTCAACAATATCCCATTCCTGGTGATTGGCGTCACCCGGCCCAAAGGGGCCAATAACTTTGGCCAGGATATGGACGATATTATTTTTGCGCCATTTACCACCGGTGCCTTGCGCGTGTTTGGGCAACGCTATGCCCGCAGCATTACGGTGGCGGTTGAAGACCTTTCGCTAATTGATGAAACCCAGGCTGCTGTGACGCAATTGTTAGCCGCGCGCCATGGCATAGAAGATTTCCAAATCCGCAATATGGCCTCGATCATCGAAGCCCGCGCCGACACGCAAGACACACTCACAATTTTGCTGGGCTCGATTGCAGCCATCTCATTGCTGGTCGGCGGTATTGGCGTGATGAACATTATGCTGGTCAGTGTGACGGAGCGCACCCGCGAGATTGGCATTCGCATGGCCACGGGTGCGCGCAAAATCAATATCCTGCTGCAGTTTAACACCGAGGCCTTGGTGGTGTGCGCCATCGGCGGCGTTATTGGAGTGGTGCTGGGGTTAGCCGTCGCGTTTGCATTTGCAAGTTATGGTAAGCCGGTGGTGTATTCGGCGGGGCCAGTGATCCTGGCGTTCACATGTGCCTTTGCGACGGGGGTGTTGTTTGGTTACTTGCCCGCGCGCAAGGCTGCCAACCTCGACCCCGTGGTCGCCCTTGGTGCGGACTAGCGGCCTTGGGTGTGAAACTCATCTGGGCGGTTTTGCCGTTGGTGTTGGCCGCCTGTGCTGCGCCACCACCGCCGACGATTGACGTTCC